>NZ_JAPPTE010000014.1:0-152693 GCF_026719375.1 Citrobacter sp. W9
AATGAATATGGAAAGAGTTTTTACCCAGATCGATACCAATGAGCGCAATGTTTTCCATGATAGTTCTCCGAATGAAAGCCTGTCCTCAGCATAATACCGGGAAGGAGGGAGTGACCATCTCATTAAAAATGATCGGTGTAGTTATCAGCAGAATCGCTCGAGTAGTTACGGTAATCCCCAGAGTACATCAGTAAATACTTATCCTGACCGCGCTCGCCGATCATACTCAGCACTGGCGCTGCGCTCTGAAACGAGGAACCGACAGCATCGCTGTTATGTGGCTGATAGGTCACGTTATCATTATAACCATAATCCACAGCAACCTTGCCCTGGAAGTCGATCCCCGCAAAGCCTATGTGTGATTTCGGTGTTAAATCAGCCCATGCGGACTGCGTTATCACGATTCCGGTAATAACGATTAATTTAGTATGCATTCTTACCGACAAATCCTTTGAAAATGGTTTTAATGATAATTTTTATATCCAGCCATAATGACCAGTTTTGAATGTACTCAATATCGTACTGAACCCGTTTTTCCATCTTATAAAGCGCATCGATTTCCCCACGAAAACCGTTAATCTGCGCAAGTCCGGTGATGCCAGGCTTTACCTTATGGCGGATCATGTAATTTTCGACCTGTTTACGATACTGCTCATTATGCGTAACCGCATGGGGTCTGGGACCAACAATCGACATACTTCCCTGCAATACGTTAATAAATTGCGGAAGTTCATCCAGCGATGTACGGCGTAAGAAACTACCGAATTTCGTCACCCGCGGATCGTTTTTCGTGGCCTGAATTACCGTCCCGGAATTCTCCATAACGCGCATAGTGCGAAATTTCCAGACCTTAATTTTTTGCCCACTCAGGCCATACCTGTCTTGTTTAAAAAAAACCGGCCCACGCGAAGTGAGTTTGATACCAATAGCAATAACCAACATCAGCGACGAAATCATCAGCATAATGATACTGCCAAGCACCAAATCTTCCGCCCGCTTAATAAACGAACCCGCCCCTTCAAACGGTGAGCTAAAGATACCAATGGTTTGCAGGTTGTGGATAGAGCGTAGTTTGGACATATTGTTGCTGTAGGTATAAAAGTCAGGAACAATATAGGTATCTACGGTGGTGTCTGACATCATAGCCAGGAAATGGCGGATGCGGTGCAGCGCCACCATCGGTAAAGCGATATATATTTCGTCAATATTTCCCAGTCGGGCTTCCTCAACCAGATTAATCACCGGGCCACGAAAGGGGCTTTTGATCTTATCAACGATGTCGCCACAGCGCGATAACGCCCGCTCATCATAAAAAGCCAGATCCAATTTGATATTGGCGTACTCATACAGTAACGCGCTTTCCGCGGCCAGACCATTGTCGGTCAAACCAATAATCGCCACGCGCATACTCTTTTTCGTTGAATATTTAAAAATAAAAAAGCGAATGTAATAAAGAAAAGGTAATGGAATGAAGTACCAGTAAATAATGGCAGAATAAAAAGGCGAAGGTAACCTGTCTAAGTAACCGAGGGACGCCGGTTCTGCCACTGTCATACTCACCAGCTCGTTAAAAAAAATAGCCAGCAGCGTACAAAAAAGTAACCGTTTTTGATTACGTAAACCAATCGTTTTAATTTTTTGCTGATAAATCTTGATATATTCAGCAAACAGCAAAAAAAAGACTGAAAACAGAATACTCAGAATAGCAATGGTGTTAAATGGCATCAACCCCAGCAGATGGGCACTAAAAATTAGCGTCACATTAATAACGATAAAATCAACCAGTTTTAAAAAGACTGGATATCCTTGACTGCTAATCTTTAGCGATTTTTTTAGCATATCTCAGCCCATTATCTATTGATATTTAATTATTTTTTTCTCATTTCATGTTGCTAATTATATCACAAGTCTAAAAAACGCAATGACCCATTGTCAGTAAATGTAAAAAATAATGTTTATTAGTGTGACACAAACCACCAGCTCGTTCTCATCATTATGATTTTAAAGAAAATTAATGCAACAAAAGTTTTAACCACCAAATCAAAAAAGTTCATTTTTTACAACAAAATCATCATTGACAATTAACAAAACATAGTCTATGAAAAAACGTTTTATGTATGACAAATTTCACTACGGCTTTGCTTGATTTATTCTGAACCCACTTTTCATTGTGGCTAAACGCTGTAATTAAATAACAAAAAATACCTTATAGTGATATTTAAAAACGCAACAATAACAAAGTTAATTACTTTTAATTATATTTGAGTGCCGGGTGCCACAATAAAAACATATCAGGCAGCAACGCTTAAAAAGCGCACCCGCACGCTTAACCCACCTAATGTTTCGCTGCGTGCCAGCTGCGGATGCGTCCGGTGTAAGCGAGCAATGTCGTTAACCAGCGCCAGACCAATTCCTGCGCCAGGGACATTGCCAACGTTATCAAGTCGATGAAACGGTAGCATCGCCTGATGAACCATCTGGTCATCTATACCTGGCCCGCTATCCTCAATCATCAGCACCACGGCTTCGCCTTCACGCTGCAGTCGGGCAGTCACCACCCCATGCGCAGGGGTGTATTTCAGGGCGTTATCCAGTAGATTTCCACACAGCTCGCCGAGCAGGACTTCATCGCCCTCAATCCACACCGCGCCCTGTTCCCCCTCATAACCCAGATCGATAGCTTTACTGCGCGCCTGCGCCAGCCGGGTAAAACAGCTGCTTTGCACCACCTCATACAAATTAACCGGTGAGAAGTGCTTTTCTTCCTGCTCTTTGCGCTTCACTGCCGACAGCTGAAGCAGCCTTTCCGTCAGCTGAATAGTGTTATCCAGAGTCACGCTCATGGCCTGTAAACTCTCGAACCATTGCTGAGGCTGCGGGCTGGCGAGGGCTACCGCCGCCTGAGTTTTCAGTACCGCTAACGGCGTTTTAAGCTGATGGGATGCGTCTGCGCTGAAGCGTTCCTGACGAGAGATAAGGCCACGAAGTCGGTCCAGATAGCGGTTGAATGCCACAATCAGCAGACGGGTTTCCGACCACGGCAACAGCTCCGGCAACGGCGTCAGCAGCCCAGGCTCACGACGCACCATCAGCGATGACAACTGGCGCATCGGACGTAGCACCCGGCGTAGCAGCCAGCCAACCAGCACCAGCGTGAGCATTACCAGCAGTCCTTGCGAAACCCACGAGGAGAACAGCAGCTGTCGCGCCAGATAACGCCGCGATTGCAGCGTTTCAGCGACATAAATTTCCGCCATACCGGTAATGCCGCCCTCGTTGACTGGCTGAAGAAGACGTGCCACGCGGATTGCCTCGCCGCGATATTCAGTGTGATAAAACCACGCCAGCGCCGGATAAAGCCGGGTGCGCGAGGTTGCAGGCGGCATCGCAGGTAAATCGTCATAACCTGATATCACCTTCCCCGCCGGGTCGACCACTTTGTAATACAGCCTGTCATTCATATTCAGTTCAAAACTGTCCAACACCACCCACGGCACATTCACTTCCAGTCGTTTATTACGTACCACTAACCGCTCAGAGACGGTTCTGGCGGACGAGAGCAGGGTCCGATCATACGCCTGCGTCGCCGCCTGTAACGCGCTGACATAGCTGTTAAATGCCGACAGTCCCCACAGCAACAGCAGCGGTAATCCCAGAAACATCAGCAGTTGCAGATACAACGACTGGGGCTTAACCCACTTCATCGCTACGCTCCAGCACATAGCCCAGACCACGTAACGTGGCGATGCGCACATCGCTTCCCTGAAGTTTTTTACGCAGACGATGGATGTACAGTTCGATACTTTCGGGGCTGACCTCATCGCTTAGACTGAAAACCTGTTCAAACAACTGCTGGCGCGAAACCGGACGCAGGCGACGGTACATCAGCACCGTCAGCAGAGCCTGTTCACGCGGCGTAAGCGCCAACGGCTGTCCCTGTAACATAAAATAGCCTTCATCGTGAAACGCCAGCTCCCCCAGTTGCTGTATGCCTTGCACCTGCCCCGCGCTGCGACGAAGCAAAGCCCGCAGCCGGGCATCAAGCTCTTCGATTTCAAACGGTTTTGCCAGATAGTCATCGGCCCCGACGTTTAACCCTTTCACCCTGTCGGCCACCGCGCTACGCGCCGTCAACAGCAGAACGGGGAGCGTCTGACCGCGCTTGCGCAGCCGTTGGACGACTTCAAGACCGTCCAGCCCCGGCATATTGATGTCCAGCACCGCCAGCGCATACGTTTCGCTATGTAAAAGATGGTCGGCCGCCAGGCCATCAAAAACGCAGTCGACGGCAAAACCGTTTTGCACCAGCGCTTTCTCCAGCCAGTGAGCTAACTCACGGTTATCTTCCGCTAATAAGAGACGCATATCACATCCTGTAAAGTTTCTGCCGCATTGAAAGGGAATTGAAAGGTTAATGTTTTAACAATCACGCAACCGAACTGCTACACATCGGCTCACATAATCACAAAAATCTTCTTCCGTACCCGAAAATCCGGTTTTCCGGTGTGAGGATAAACAATGAAAAAACAATTACTTCGTACCCTTACTGCAAGCATTTTACTGATGAGTACCTCTGTTCTGGCAGAACAAGCGCCATCGCGCACCGAATGTATCGCCCCAGCGAAACCCGGCGGTGGCTTCGATCTCACCTGCAAACTGATTCAGGTGAGCATGATGGAAACCGGCGCTATCGAAAAACCAATGCGCGTAACCTACATGCCCGGCGGCGTTGGCGCTGTGGCCTATAACGCAATCGTCGCTCAACGCCCGGCTGAAGCGGGTACCGTGGTGGCTTTCTCCGGCGGCTCCCTGTTGAACCTGTCACAAGGTAAATTTGGTCGCTATGGCGTGGATGACGTGCGTTGGTTGGCAAGCGTGGGCACGGATTACGGCATGATAGCCGTACGCCAGGACTCACCATGGAAGACGCTGAAAGATCTGCTGACGGCAATGGAAAAAGATCCTAACAGCGTAGTTATTGGCGCGGGTGCCTCAATCGGTAGTCAGGACTGGATGAAGTCGGCGCTGCTGGCGCAAAAAGCCAACGTCGATCCGCACAAGATGCGCTATGTGGCCTTTGAGGGCGGCGGCGAACCGGTTACCGCGCTGATGGGCAATCACGTGCAGGTAGTTTCCGGCGATCTCAGCGAGATGGTGCCTTATCTCAGCGGCGACAAAATCCGCGTGCTCGCGGTGTTCTCTGAAGAACGCCTGCCGGGTCAGTTAGCCAATGTGCCAACGGCCAAAGAGCAGGGTTACGACCTGGTGTGGCCAATCATTCGTGGCTTCTACGTTGGACCAAAAGTCAGCGATGCCGAATACCAGTGGTGGGTCGATGCCTTTAACAAACTCCAGCAGACTGAGGAATTTAAAAAGCAGCGCGATCTCCGCGGCCTGTTCGAATTCAACATGAGCGGTAAGCAGCTCGACGAGTACGTGAAGAAGCAAGTCACGGATTATCGTGAGCAGGCGAAAGCCTTCGGTCTGGCGAAATAAGCGCAGAGGCAAAGATGATGAGCGATCGTATTTTTGCAGGTATCTGGCTGTTGCTCTGTATAGCCGGGCTGTTCGTGGCCTGGCAAATCACCAGCGAATACAGCTATGAGCCGGTTGGCCCGCGTCCCTTTCCGCTGGGCATTATCAGTCTGATGCTGTTATGCGCCGTGGCGCTGCTGTTGCGCCACCCGGACACCATCAGTTGGCCTCGCCGCCATGTGCTGCAAAAGCTGCTGACGATGGTGATTGTTCTGTTGATGTACGCCTGGGGTTTTGAATGGCTCGGTTTTCCCATCGCCACCGCCATTCTCACCGTGGTGATTGGCATGCTGTTCGGCGCAACCATTCCGGCTGCGGGTATTTCCGGCGCGGTACTCGGCATTCTGTTGTGGTATGCCTTCGACCGGCTGCTTGACGTCACCTTACCACTCGGCGCCTGGCTGGGTTAACGGAGAAACGATGGATACCTGGATTTATCTTTCTCAGGGTTTCGCGGTGGCGATGACGCCGGAAAACCTGGTCATCGCCTTGATTGGCTGTTTTGTTGGCACCATCGTCGGGCTGCTGCCCGGCCTCGGGCCGATTAACGGCGTGGCGATCCTGCTGCCGCTGGCTTTCGCTTTGCACCTGCCGGCTGAATCTGCGTTGATCCTGCTGGCGACGGTCTACATTGGTTGTGAATACGGCGGGCGTATCTCCTCGATCCTGCTGAACGTGCCCGGCGATGCGGCAGCGATTATGACCGCGCTGGATGGCTACCCGATGGCGCAGCAAGGGCGTGGCGGCGTTGCGCTCTCTATCTCGGCGGTCAGCTCATTCTTTGGTTCGCTTATCGCTATCGGCGGCATCATTTTGTTTGCCCCAGCGTTAGCCCAATGGTCGCTGTCCTTCGGCCCGGCCGAATACTTCGCCTTAATGGTTTTCGCCATTGCCTGCCTCGGCAGCATGATGGCGCAAAATCCGCTGAAATCATTTCTGGCAGCGCTTATCGGTCTCGGCCTCGCGACCGTCGGCGTGGACGCCAACACCGGGGTTTATCGCTTTACCTTTGACAGCGTTCATCTCTCCGACGGTGTGCAGTTTATCGTGGTGGTGATTGGGTTGTTCTCTGTCTCAGAAATACTGTTAATGCTGGAACATACCAGCAGCGGCCAGACGCTGGTGCGTAAAACAGGCCGCATGTTGTTCAACGCCAAAGAAGGCGCACAGTGCGTGGGCGCCACCCTGCGTTCATCGGTGATTGGCTTTTTCGTCGGCGTTCTGCCTGGCGCAGGCGCCACCATTGCCAGCGCTATCACCTACATGACCGAGAAAAAGCTCAGCGGCAACAGCGACAGCTTCGGCAAGGGGGATATTCGCGGTGTGGCGGCACCTGAGGCCGCAAACAATGCCTCGGCCTGTGGCTCTTTTATTCCGATGCTGACGCTCGGCGTTCCAGGCTCCGGCACCACGGCAGTGATGATGGGCGCGCTGACCCTGTACAACATCACCCCTGGCCCGGCGATGTTCACCGAGCAGCCTGATATCGTTTGGGGACTGATTGCGGCGCTACTGATTGCCAACGTGATGCTGCTGGTGATGAACATCCCGCTGATCGGCCTGTTTACTCGTATGCTGACCATCCCGCTGTGGTTTTTGGTACCGGCTATCGCGGCAGTCTCCGCGGTTGGCGTGTACGCCGTTCACAGCACAACCTTTGATCTGGTGTTGATGGTCGCCCTTGGCGTACTGGGCTACATTCTGCGTAAGATGCACTTCCCGATGTCGCCGCTGATTTTAGGCTTCGTTCTCGGGGAAATGCTGGAGCAGAACCTGCGCCGGGCGTTGTCTATCAGTAACGGCAGCATGGATATTCTGTGGGCCAGCGGCGTAGCGAAAGTGCTGCTGGTGATGGCGGTACTGGTTATCGTTATCCCGCCGGTGCTGCGCCTGATCCGTAAGCGCAACAGCAAACCGCAGGTGGATATCGGTTAGTAATATGCCGGATGGCGCTGGCCATCCGGCATTTTCATCTTAATTCCTGAACTGCACTAAGAACGTGCTCGACAAACCGCGTCAGCTTCGGCAACGCACGCAAATCTTGCCGCCACAGCAGATGAATGGGTCGTGGCTGCGGCGTAAACGCCTCCAGCACCCGCACCAGCCTGCCAGTAGCTAACTCTTCCGCCAACAGCACCTCCGGTTGTAACAACAGCCCCGCCCCCGCCACTGCCGCCATACGCAGGCCATGACCATCGTTACAGCGCAGGATCGCATCGCGCTTCCATCTGACTTCGCCCCCCGCGCCCGGTAGCATCCATTCGTTGCGGGCCGTCCACACGGTGTGGGACAGGCACAAATGATCCACCAGATCCGCGGGCGTGAAGGGGGTGCCATGACGAGCGAGATAATCCGGTGACGCGCAAATCGCCATACGGTACGGACACAGGTATTTCGCCACTACATCAGTCTGATGGATATCGCCAATGCGGATCGCCAGATCAACCCCTTCATTCACCAGATCGACCATCCGATTGGTCAGATCCAGTTCAATGCGCACTTCCGGCCAGGCCTGTAAAAACGAGGCGGCCAGCGGCGAGATAACGCAGGCGCCAAAAGAGGTCGGCGCGCTGATGCGCAGCGTCCCCGCAGGCGCCAGCCGCAGACGCTCCACTGAGCGTTCGGCTATCGACACCTGTTCCAGCACACGCCGGGCTTCTTCAAAATAGACACGACCGGCATCGGTCAGACTCTGGCGACGTGTGTTGCGCTCCAGCAGGCGCGTACCGAGTTGCGCTTCAAGGTGGGTGATATACTTCCCTACCATCACCGCAGACATTCCCAGTCGCGTGGCCGCGGTGGTAAAGCTCCCGCTCTCCACCACCGCGATAAACGTTTCCATGCCGCGCAGTTTATCCATATTGCAAACCTCTGGTTAGTAATCATCTAACTTTTGGCCAGTTTATCCGATTTCATTTTCATTAAAGAATAGCGGCTCACACTATTGCGGAGGTGGTTATGAAAATCGTTATTGTTGGTGCCAGCGGTACGGTGGGTCGTGCAGTTACGGAAGCATTAAGCCGTAAACATGAAGTGATCCGTGTGGGCCGCACGCAGGGAGATTACCAGGTTGATATCACCTCCCAGGAGAGTGTCGGGGCATTGTTTGAAAAAGTCGGACGGGTAGATGCGATCGTTTCCGCCACCGGCAATTTGTTCTTTGGGCCGCTGTCGACGATGACCGACGAGAACTTCAACCAGGGGTTACAGGATAAGCTATTAGGCCAGATTCGTCTGGCATTAACCGGGCAGCATTTTCTCAATGATGGCGGCTCAATTACGCTCATTAGCGGCATCATCGCCCATGAACCCATCGCGCAGGGGGCGAATGCGGCAACGATCAATGCCGGTCTGGAAGGATTTGTTCGCGCGGCGGCCTGTGAGCTGGGGCGTGGGCTGCGTATCAACCTGATTAGCCCAACCGTGCTCAGTGAATCCGCCGCAGCCTACGACGATTTCTTTCCGGGGTTTGAAAGCGTCCCGGCCGCTACCGTTGCCAACGCCTATCGCCGCAGCGTGGAAGGCATCCAAACCGGGCGTACTTATAAAGTAGGTTACTGATAAAAGCATGACCTCGCCTCTTACGTCATCAGTAAGAGGCACCCGTTTCGTTTCTTATTCGCGCATTAATATATTCCACGGCCTGAGTGACATCCATAATGCCGTTAATTGCATTCGTCACACCTTGCCCGATAATAATCTCTGCCTGGCGCAGGTTGAAAGGTTCACCTTTACTTCCCTCAGACTCCCTTATTCCCGTCATGCCTTTTTCATTCAATAAATTAAACCACGGGTAGAGATTGAGAACGTTTTGATCGTGACATATTCCAGACCAGGCGCTATTTCCTCCCAGCAAAACCAGATGGCGCGCAATTTCATCGGAATAAAGCCAATGAAAGAACTGCTCAACCTGTTTTTTCTTTTTACTGTAGCGGGACATTCCAATGGAACCGCCCCCCAATTGTGGAAGTTGCCCCGGAACGGGAGCATAGCCAATAGTGGGCGCTATGGCCGTGTGCGCCACATCGTTGAACAAATTGAGATACATGATCAGCATGGCAAGATTTCCACGCTCAAACTGTTTTACCGCGTCACTCCACCACTCACCGGGCAGATTCACGGCGATAGAAAGCTGTTGTAGATATTGTTCGAGTGCAGTTGCGGCAAGTGAAGGCTCGAGTTGTACCGGCTCGCCTTCGCGCACCAAACGCCCACCGAGCGCGTAGTAACGCAGCAGATACTCGGTAGCAATAAGCCCCGAGCTTCCCAGCGTCACCGCTGTTCCCATCGGGCGCTGTCTGTTTTCTGGCTGATGTAATTGACTAAAGAAAGCCGCTATCTCATCAAATTGCGCAAAGCTCTCTGGCAGCGTTAACTCTTTTCCCGTTGCTTCATAAAACATCCGTTTAATCGTCGCGTCTTCAAACAGATCTCGTCGATAAAACAAAAGCTGCATACTGGCATCAAAGGGTATTGCCCATGCGGTCCCATTCACCATGCTGAAGTGCTGTTGAATTTGCTCAGAGAAATTTTCCAACAGCAATGGAAGCTCAGAAGAGACGGATTCCAGCGGCAAGAGTGCTTTCTCTGCAAACCACGGAAAACACGCCATATCGATTCGCAGTAAATCGTAATAAGGATGTAGATGAAGGTGGGAGAGGATTTCAAAAACTTCATCATAGGGATAAACCGCAAGATTTACCTTAATACCGGTCTGGCGATAAAAGTGGGGTAATAGTTTCTTCAACGCATCAGTCGAAGGACTCGGTAAAATTAACATATTCAGCGTCGCCTCTGTTTCAGGCGGCGGCACGTACTGTCCATTCCAGGAAAAACCGCAATTTGTCAGAATACGATGCTTTTCTTTACTTTTAGGCAGGCGAATACTGGAGGCAATAGTTGTCCCCAGGCGACCATAATCCATCTGGTAGCTGGTGATCCCGTCGAAGGATGCAGGGAGATTATCACTCAGTTGCAATATCGGCGGGCAGGACTGGGAGCTACCAAACCAGGCTGCTTGCGTCAGTGCTCGCGTTCTCTCAGAGTCCTGGACAATAAACAGATCGGGAATTGCCCCGCGAAAAAAGTCAAAAGCGACGGTGTTAGCTTCACTGGCATGTGCAGGTAAAATCGTAAGCTTCGTATGCGGACTTAATTCCCGGCAGGTTTCCTGTATCGCCTGAGTAAAGCTCGCGCTATGGGAAAATTCCAGACGTTCGCAAAAAACACCAATATGGCCCGGCTGCTGCGCCAGCGCCCTCCTCGCTATTTCTTCGCCTGCAGTCACATAGTCAAGGCTAAAATAACAAACTGCGCCAACAGGCTGGCGATATGCAAACAAAATATTTTCCGGGGAAAGCCTGAGCAAGTCGTAATAGGGCTGACTGTCATTCAGGCAACTGACCGAGACAACAGCCTGATAAGACTTTGCCGCCAGCGTTTGCAGAATCTCCAGCTCAAGATTAGGCAGATCGTTGGTCAGGTAAAGGTCGATCGGTTCGCTTAATGAAGGCTGCCAAACCTGATGCAATCCCCGATAGAGTTGAAAGTACTGTTCGGCATTGATGTCGGGCAGAATCAATGCCACTCCCTGACTTTTGCTGGCTCTCAACGATTGCGCCTGCGCATTCAACTGATAGCCAACTTCTCGGGCTGCACGTTGAACCGCTTCAATCTTCTCGACGCTTACATTCCCTCTGCCATTGAGCACATTCGAGACAGTCCCATGCGACACACCGGCAATTCTTGCTATGTCTTTGATAGTTGGCATTTTTACATCCTTCTCCTGATGCTTTGATGCTAGCACGGCGCTCATCAGGAAACTATCTTCAGCACTAAAATTTGAACGTTACAATATTAAAAAGTGCATTTTATAAGCATGTCATAATAAAAGCCTGACGCTATCGATAGACACACCTCATGCACGAAAAAAAATTAATACAATGAAATATATGTATAAATTTTATAATTTTTGAAGAGGATCACTTCTGAGGCAAAAGATCGTTGTTCATATAAAATACCGGAACCATAATTGACACGTTCCAATTACGTTTTATTACATAAACGTCTAAAAAAAACAACAATCACATTTGTCATTAAGAGGGAAACATGAAGATTCATTTTCTGGGTACCGCTGCATCAGAAGGGATCCCCAATCCTTTTTGCCGTTGTGAGCACTGCCAGCAAGCCCGCATTCGTAAAAGTAAAGACTTACGCACACACTCTTCAGCGATTATCGACGATGAACTGCTCATTGACGTGGCGCCTGAATTCAGCCAACAACTGCTGCGAGATGGCCTGGACGCAACAGAGATCAGATCGCTATTGTTCACACATACTCATCCCGATCATTTCAACGTCGGCGATCTTTTTAGCCGTATGGAAGGGTATGGATTTGAAATTACTCATCCGTTGCACATTTTTGGTAATGACCGTGCAATTAACGGTGCTGCGGAAGTGTTACCAGGCTACAGCGCTGAAAGATTTGCTTTTCATTGCCTGGTGCCCTTCGTGACCGTTGAAACTCGCGGATACCGCATCACTCCGCTGCTGGCTAACCATGCCAAGTGGGAGCTTTGTTATACCTGGTTTATTGAAAAAGAAGGCCAGTCAATTTTCTACGGACATGATTCAGGCTGGTTTCCTGAGCTCACATGGCAATGGCTGAAAGGGAAAAAAATCGATCTGACTGTCCTGGAGTGCACCTACGGTTTTAATGGTGATAATCGTACAAATAACCACATGAGTCTGGAAACCGTCTTCGCCGCCAGAGACAGGCTTGCGGAACTCGGTTGCCTTGAGAAAAATAGCCAACTTATCGTCTCGCATATATCACACAGCGGAGGTCTGCTGCACGACGATCTCGTTGCGGCATGCGACAAAGAGAACATTCTTGTCGCCTGGGACGGGCTTAACCTGAGCATCAACCAGTAAGGATATGCAATATGGACCTTAATAAAACACCACGCCTGTTGATTATGATGTTCATACAATATTTCATGCAGGGTGCCTGGAATATGACCATGGGGCTGGTATTGAGCACCTATGGTATGGCAACAATTATTGGCTCATCCTATGCTTTGCTTGGCCTGGCGACTATTCTTTCCCCGCTATTTATTGGCATGGTCGCCGACCGCTTCTTTGCGTCACAAAAAGTCATGGCGATCCTGCATTTAATTAATGCAGGTGTACTGTTGTTTGTTCCGCAATTTATTGAGGCACAAAACACAGGTATGACGTTAACCATGATTTTCCTGGTTGGTCTGCTGTTTTATCCAACAACTGCGTTGGCGAACAGTATCAGTTTCAGCCACATTAACGGAGTAAAATATTTCCCATTTATTCGTGTATTCGGCACATTTGGCTTTATGGTCATCGGCTTTATCATTGGTGAAATGGGTTATTCTGGAAATACCATCACCTGGTATATTGCGTCGGCCTCCGGTGTTGTTCTCGGCCTGTACTGTTTTACGTTGCCAAATACCCCGCCAAAAGCAAAAGGAAGCGTGTTTACGCTTCGCGATCTGTTATGTCTGGATGCTCTGGCGCTCTTCAAAGACCGCAGTTTCTCGGTTTTGATGCTCAGTATTTTTGTCCTGATGATCCCCAAAACGGCTTATTCCGCCTATATCCCGGTCTTTTTAAAAGCGCTTGGATTCGATAACGCCGCCTCAATGATGCAGGTTGGCATCGCCTGTGAAGTCATTTTCATGTTCCTGCTGTCGTTCTTCTTACTGAAAGCTGGCTTCAAAATCACGCTGATGTTAGGCGCCGTCTGCTGGATCATCCGCACACTATTATTTGCTAATGCTTCGCTGGATGCCAATATGATGTTTGTGCTGATCGGCCTGATGTTACAAGGATTCTGCTGGGACTTTTTCTTTACCGTGGGCGACATTTATGTTGACCGTAAAGCAGCGCCAGAGATTAAAGCACAAGCCCAAAGCTTGCGATTTATCGTCTCCAACGGCGTTGGTCTGCTATTTGCCTCCACCGTATGCGGGCAAATCTTTAACAACACCGTGACGGAACAAGGTCCAGAGGCGTTGCCACAATGGGAAACATTCTGGCTAGTTTCAGCAGGCGTTGCCGCAGTGGTCAGCGTATTCTTCCTGATTTTCTTCCGGGACGATATTTCGAAACGCAAAACGGACCTCACATTGAAAAAAGCAAACTCCTGATCGTTAAAGACTCTCTCATTAAGGTAATTGCATGAATAATCTGGCCGCCATCATCAATGAGCAAGGATTGTTGCCTTTAACTACGATCATCAAAATCAGTATTGCATTTATTCTGGGTGGCATTATTGGCCTGGAAAGAGAATCGAAAGGGAAACCGGTCGGCTTCAAAACCTGCGTTATTTTATCCGTAGCCAGCTGTGTATTAACTGTCGTATCAATACAATCTGCTGAATACTATGCAGAAATTTCGATGAATATCCGTAGCGATCCTATGCGCCTGGCGGCGCAGATTATCAGCGGCGTTGGTTTTCTCGGTGCGGGAGTCATTCTGCACCGACACGACGATGCTATCTCTGGTCTCACGACTGCGGCAATTGTCTGGGCATCTGCAGGGGTGGGAATCACCTGCGGAGCCGGTTTTTATTTTCATGCTGTTTTTGCCACGGCTTTATTTTTATTAGCGATCAAACTAAGCCCATTCATTATCTTCTTACAGACCAGAAACCAGTTTCCCGGAAAAGTGAAAGTGCGGGTTATTCTTGATGAACGAAACGCTGTAGAAAGTCTGATAACCCGCATTCATCAACAGAAAAACATTATCGAAAACATCACTATCAGGGATATCAAGAAGGGCAAAATTGAGGTTAATCTCAAAATCGTAATTCGTCAAAAGATGACCTTGCCCGACTTATATCACGATCTGACTCATGTGGAACACGTCTGCGCCATCGCCCTGGAACATTAATACACCTTATCTTCCTCTTTAAAATCAGGGGCTTTTGCCCCTGAAATAGCCACTCAGTATCCATCCAGCCTCTAAATCCTCACCTTTTGCAATGTTAAATAATTGTTGTTTTTGATCACAAATAAGAAACAAACAAGCTCATTGTGTGCGCGTTTTTCAAAAATGTAGATATTTTTAATTTATGGCTACGAAACGAGCTGCGCCATATCTCCCTGACAATCTACTGAGAGGATCGATTTGATGAACGCACTGACTGCCGTACAACCGAACGCTGAAGATCCAGCTCAGCACTACAGAGGTTTCACACTGAAACCATCAGTCCAGTCTCCACGTCTGCTGGAGCTGACTTTTTCTGCCGAGACCACTGAGCAATTTCTACAGGCCGTCGCGCAGTGGCCGGTGCAGGCCCTGGAATACAAATCTTTCCTGCGCTTCAAAGTGGGCAAGATCCTCGATGATTTGTGCGGCAACCAGTTGCAGCCCCTGCTGCTGAAAACGCTGCTCGATCGTGCCGAAGGCGCGCTGCTGATCAACGCCGTCGGCGTGGATGATGTGGCCCAGGCTGAAGAAATGGTCAAACTGGCGACGGCGGTCGCGCATCTGATCGGACGCTCCAATTTTGATGCGATGAGCGGTCAATACTATGCCCGTTTTGTGGTGAAAAACGTCGATAACTCAGACAGCTATCTGCGCCAGCCGCACCGTGTTATGGAGCTACATAACGACGGAACCTACCTTGAAGAAATCACCGATTACGTGCTGATGATGAAGATCGACGAGCAGAACATGACCGGCGGTAACTCGCTGCTGCTGCACCTCGACGACTGGGAACATCTGGAGCAGTACTTTACCCATCCGCTGGCGCGTCGCGCGATGCGCTTTGCCGCGCCGCCAAGCAAAAACGTCAGCAAGGATGTGTTCCATCCGGTATTTGACGTTGACCAGCAGGGCCGCCCGGTAATGCGCTACATCGACCAGTTCGTCCAGCCGAAAGACTATGAAGAAGGCGTCTGGCTGAGCGACTTGTCCGATGCGCTGGAAACCAGCAAGAACATTATTTCCGTTCCGGTTCCCGTGGGTAAATTCCTGCTGATCAACAACCTGTTCTGGCTGCACGGCCGCGATCGCTTCACCTCGCATCCTGACCTGCGCCGCGAACTGATGCGCCAGCGTGGTTATTTCGCTTACGCGAGCAACCACTACCAGACCCATCAGTAAGGGCGAAGGAAAAAAGCGGATGTATGATTTTGTGATTATTGGCGGCGGCATTATCGGCATGTCGACCGCCATGCAACTGATTGATGTCTATCCGGACGCCAGAATCGCGCTGCTGGAAAAAGAGTCCAGCCCGGCCTGTCACCAGACGGGCCATAACAGCGGCGTGATTCATGCCGGGGTTTATTACACGCCCGGCAGCCTGAAGGCGCAGTTTTGCCTGGCCGGAAATCGCGCCACCAAAGCCTTTTGCGACCAAAACGGCATCCGCTACGACGTCTGCGGAAAAATGCTGGTTGCCACCTCCGCTCTGGAAATGGAGCGTATGCGCGCGCTATGGGATCGCACCGCTGCTAACGGCCTGGAGCGCGAATGGCTGAATGCGCAGGAGCTACGCGAGCGTGAACCCAACATTACCGGGCTGGGCGGCATTTTCGTCCCGTCGAGCGGGATCGTCAGCTACCGCGAAGTAACCGCCGCGATGGCGAAGATTTTCCAGGCCAAGGGCGGTGAGATTATTTACAACGCCGAGGTCAGCGCGCTGAGAGAACACGCCGCGGGCGTGATCGTCCATACCCGTCAGGGGCACGAATATGAAGGCGCAACGCTGATAAGCTGTTCCGGCCTGATGGCCGATCGACTGGTGAAAATGCTCGGCGTTGAACCCGGCTTTATCATCTGTCCGTTCCGTGGCGAATACTTCCGTCTGGCGTCAGAACATAACCAGATAGTCAATCATCTGATCTACCCGATCCCCGATCCGGCGATGCCGTTTCTCGGTGTGCATCTCACCCGCATGATTGATGGCAGCGTCACGGTGGGACCCAACGCGGTACTGGCATTTAAACGCGAAGGTTACCGTAAACGCGATTTCTCACTCAGCGATACGCTGGAGATCTTCGGCTCTTCCGGCATCCGCCGCGTGCTGCAAAACAACATGCGCTCCGGGCTTGGCGAAATGAAGAATTCGCTGTGCAAAAGCGGCTATCTACGGCTGGTGCAAAAGTACTGTCCGAGTCTGACGCAGAAAGATCTGCAACCGTGGCCTGCGGGCGTGCGGGCGCAGGCGGTGTCGCCGGACGGCAAGCTGATCGACGATTTCTTGTTTGTCACTACGCCACGCTCCATTCATACCTGCAACGCCCCTTCTCCGGCAGCAACGTCAGCGCTCCCTATCGGTGCGCATATTGTCGGCAAAGTACATGCGCTGCTGGAGAGCCAGAGTAATCCCGGACGCACGCTGCGTGCGGCACGTAGCGTGGAGACATTACACGCCGCATTCACCCGTTAACATGATTAAGACAGGAAGTAATTATGCAACTAAACGATCCAACCTTATTTCGCCAACAGGCGTTGATTGACGGCAACTGGCGTGACGCCAACAACGGCGAGACCATCGCAGTAACGAATCCCGCCAATGGTCAGCAATTGGGTAGCGTACCGAAAATGGGGGCGGATGAAACCCGTGAAGCCATAAACGCGGCGAACCGCGCTCTACCCGCCTGGCGTGCGCTGACCGCCAAAGAACGGGCCAATATTCTGCGTCGCTGGTTCAACCTGATGATTGAACATCAGGACGATCTTGCTCGTCTGATGACCCTGGAACAGGGTAAGCCGCTGGCGGAAGCCAAAGGCGAAATCACCTATGCCGCCTCATTTATTGAGTGGTTTGCCGAAGAGGGCAAACGCATTTATGGCGACACGATCCCCGGCCATCAGGCTGATAAGCGTCTGATCGTCATCAAGCAGCCGATCGGCGTTACCGCCGCGATTACGCCGTGGAACTTCCCGGCGGCGATGATCACTCGCAAAGCCGGTCCGGCACTGGCGGCGGGTTGCACCATGGTGCTTAAACCGGCCAGCCAGACCCCCTATTCCGCACTGGCGCTGGCTGAGCTGGCTAATCGCGCCGGCATCCCGGCTGGCGTATTCAGCGTGGTGACCGGTTCAGCAAGCGCGGTCGGCAACGAACTGACCGGCAACCCGCTGGTGCGCAAACTGTCATTTACCGGCTCCACCGAAATTGGCCGTCAGCTGATGGAACAGTGTGCCAAAGACATCAAGAAGGTGTCGCTGGAGCTGGGCGGCAATGCGCCGTTTATCGTCTTTGACGATGCCGATCTCGACAAAGCCGTGGAAGGCGCGCTGGCGTCGAAGTTCCGTAACGCGGGGCAAACCTGCGTCTGCGCCAACCGTCTGTACGTGCAGGACGGCGTATATGACCAGTTTGCCGAAAAACTCGAGCAGGCGGTGAGCAAGCTGCGCCTCGGTGATGGTCTGCAACCAGATGTCACCACCGGGCCGCTGATCGACGAGAAAGCGGTCGCCAAAGTGCAGGAGCACATCGCCGATGCCCTGGATAAAGGCGCACGCATTATCGCTGGCGGTAAACCTCATGCGCTGGGCGGGAACTTCTTCCAGCCCACCATTCTGGTCGATGTACCTGCCAACGCGAAGGTTGCCAAAGAAGAGACATTCGGCCCGCTGGCGCCGCTGTTTCGCTTTAAAGACGAAGCTGACGTCATCGCCCAGGCCAATGACACCGAGTTTGGCCTGGCAGCCTATTTCTACGCCCGTGATTTAAGCCGCGTCTTCCGCGTTGGCGAAGCGCTGGAGTACGGCATCGTCGGGATTAACACCGGCATCATCTCCAACGAAGTCGCCCCATTTGGTGGGATCAAAGCCTCCGGTCTTGGCCGTGAAGGATCGAAATACGGAATCGAAGACTACTTAGAAATCAAATATATGTGTATCGGCCTTTAATAAAACAAATACTGGAGAACACCTGATGAGCACCAACAAAGAACTCATGCAACGTCGCAGCAACGCCGTTCCCCGTGGCGTAGGACAGATCCACCCTATTTTTGCCGAGCGGGCAGAAAACTGCCGGGTCTGGGACGTTGAAGGCCGCGAATTCCTCGATTTTGCTGGCGGTATTGCGGTGCTGAATACCGGTCACCTGCACCCGCAGATTGTCTCTGCGGTAGAAGCGCAGTTGAAAAAACTGTCGCATACCTGCTTCCAGGTGCTGGCCTATGAGCCCTACCTGGAGCTGTGCGAAATCATGAACAAGAAAGTGCCGGGCGATTTCGCCAAGAAAACCCTGCTGGTGACCACCGGTTCTGAAGCCGTGGAAAACGCGGTGAAAATTGCCCGTGCCGCCACCAAACGTACAGGTACGATCGCCTTCAGCGGCGCTTATCATGGCCGTACCCACTACACCCTGTCGCTGACCGGGAAAGTCAACCCGTACTCCGCCGGAATGGGGCTGATGCCGGGCCATGTTTATCGCGCACTTTTTCCTTGCCCGCTGCATGGCATCAGTGAAGATGATGCTATCGCCAGTATTCACCGCATCTTCAAAAATGATGCCGCGCCGGAAGACGTTGCCGCCATCGTCATTGAACCCGTCCAGGGCGAAGGCGGTTTTTACGCGGTCACCCCGGCATTTATGCAGCGTCTGCGCGCCATTTGTGACGAACACGGGATCATGCTGATTGCCGATGAAGTGCAGAGCGGCGCGGGCCGCACCGGTACGCTGTTCGCCATGGAGCAGATGGGCGTTGCGCCCGATCTTACCACCTTCGCCAAATCTATCGCTGGCGGCTTCCCGCTGGCAGGGGTAACCGGTCGCGCCGACGTCATGGACGCTATCCCGCCGGGTGGCCTGGGCGGTACCTATGCCGGTAACCCGATTGCCTGTGCCGCCGCGCTGGCGGTGCTGAACATTTTCGAGCAGGAAAATCTGCTGCAAAAGGCCAACGAACTGGGGCAAACCCTGCGCGAAGGCCTGCTGGCTATCGCCGAAACGCATCGCGAAATTGGCGACGTGCGTGGGCTGGGGGCGATGATCGCCATCGAACTGTTCGAAGACGGCGACCATACGAAACCAGACGCCAAGCTGACCGCAGAAGTGGTGGCGCGCGCGCGTGATAAAGGGCTGATCCTGCTCTCCTGCGGGCCTTACTACAACGTGCTGCGCATCCTTGTCCCGCTGACCATTGAAGATGCGCAAATTCGCCAGGGGCTGGATATCATCGCCCAGTGTTTTGCTGAGGCGAAGCAGGGCTAACTATACAAAAAAGCAATCCGTAGGCCGGATAAGGCGGAGCCGCCATCCGGCACATAGGGTCAATAACAATAATACGCGTGCCCCGGCGCGGGAATGCCGGGGTGCTCTCCCAAGTGAAATACTTTCGAGAGGTTTACAAGATGGGGCAAGTGTCACAATCACATGATTTAGGGGGCGGGCTGAAATCACGCCACGTCACCATGCTGTCTATTGCCGGGGTTATCGGCGCGAGTTTATTCGTAGGTTCAAGCGTGGCGATTGCAGAAGCCGGTCCCGCGGTATTATTAGCTTATCTGTTTGCCGGACTGTTGGTGGTGATGATTATGCGCATGCTGGCCGAAATGGCCGTCGCCACCCCGGATACCGGCTCCTTCTCCACCTACGCCGATAAAGCCATTGGCCCATGGGCAGGTTATACCATCGGCTGGTTGTACTGGTGGTTCTGGGTGTTGGTTATCCCACTGGAGGCCAATATTGCCGCCATCATTCTGCATTCCTGGATCCCAGGCATACCTGTCTGGTTATTTTCTCTGGTTATCACGCTGGCATTAACCGGCAGTAATTTGCTGAGCGTCAAAAATTACGGTGAATTCGAATTCTGGCTGGCGCTGTGCAAAGTGATTGCCATTCTGGCGTTTATTGTCCTCGGCTCGGTGGCGATTAGCGGTTTCTATCCTTATGCTGAGGTTAGCGGCGTTTCACGCCTGTGGGATCAGGGCGGCTTTATGCCGAACGGTTTTGGCGCCGTACTCAGCGCGATGCTGATCACCATGTTCTCCTTTATGGGTGCAGAGATTGTTACCATCGCCGCCGCCGAGTCCGATACCCCGGATAAACACATCGTCCGCGCCACCAACTCGGTTATCTGGCGTATCTCCATCTTCTATCTGTGCTCCATTTTCGTGGTGGTGGCACTGATCCCATGGAACATGCCGGGGCTAAAAGAAGTGGGTTCTTACCGCTCGGTACTGGAGTTATTGCATATCCCACACGCGAAGTTGATCATGGACTTCGTCATTTTGTTGTCGGTGACCAGTTGCCTGAACTCCGCGCTGTATACCTCATCCCGTATGCTCTATTCCCTGAGCCGTCGTGGCGATGCCCCCGCCTTTATGGGGAAAACTAACCGCAGTAAAACGCCTTACGTGGCGGTGTTGCTGTCTACGGGGGCGGCATTCCTCACCGTGGTGGTCAACTATTACGCCCCGGCCAAAGTGTTTAAATTCCTGATCGACAGCTCCGGCGCCATCGCCCTGTTGGTTTATCTGGTGATCGCGATTTCCCAACTGCGGATGCGCAAAATTCTGCTGGCGCGAGGCGGTGAAATTAAACTGAAAATGTGGCTTTATCCGTGGCTGACCTGGCTGGTTATCGCCTTTATTATCTTTGTGCTGGTGGTTATGCTCTTTCGCCCAGCGCAACAGCTGGAGGTTATCTCTACCGGGTTGTTAGCCATAGGAATTATTTGCACGGTGCCCATTATGGCACGCTGGAAAAAACTGCTATCGTGGCAAAAAGCACCCTTGCAAAATACGCATTAAATCTGTTCCCGGCGCACGCCGGGACATTTATTCAGGAGTAAGACCATGACCGCCATTCCCCAACCGACGGCCATTGATGGATACCGCTGGCTAAAGAACGACATCATCCGCGGTATTTATCAGCCTGATGAGAAACTGCGTATGAGCCTGCTGACCTCGCGCTATGAGCTTGGCGTGGGACCGCTGCGCGAAGCGCTTTCACAGCTGGTGGCGGAGCGACTGGTCACGGTGGTTAATCAGAAAGGATATCGTGTCGCCCCGATGTCCGAGCAGGAATTGCTCGATATTTTCGATGCCCGCGCCAATATGGAGGCCATGCTGGTTGCACTGGCTATCGAACGCGGCGACGACGCCTGGGAAGCGGAGATTCTGGCACGGGCGCATATGCTCAGTAAGCTTGAAGCTGTGGACGCCAGTGAACAGATGCTTGATGAATGGGATCAGCGCCATCAGGCATTTCACTCGGCGATTGTCGCCGGCTGCGGTTCCCAATATCTGCTGCAAATGCGCGAACGATTGTTTGATTTAGCGGCACGTTACCGGTTTATCTGGCTACGTAAAACGGTGCTGTCAGTCGAGATGCTGGAAGATAAACACGATCAGCATCAAACACTGACCGAAGCGATTCTGGCACGCGATGCCGTGCGCGCCAGCGAATTAATGCGCCAGCACCTGCTGACGCCGATTCCAATTATTCAACAGGCGATGTCCGGCAAGCTGCTGACGGAATAAGCCCGCACATCATTATTCTTCCGGAATACGTAACACCTGCCCGGGATAAATTTTATCCGGGCTTTTCAGCATCGGTTTATTCGCTTCGAATATTTTATTGTACAGGTTAGCGTTACCGTAAACCTGTTTGGCAATAGCGCTCAGGGTATCGCCCGCTTTCACGGTATAAAACTGGCTTTCACTCGCGGGTGCAGAGGTTTTAACCTGATCGTCCACGCTGGCGATACCGGAGATATTACCAATCGCAATCAGGATTTTCTCTTTCGCTTCCTGGCTTAATCCATCGCCAGAAACGGTGGCCTTGCCTTCGTTAATTTGCACGTTCACCTTATCTGCATCAGGGATGCCGGTTTTATTCAGGTGTTCCTGCACCTTCTTCGCCAGATCGGCCGTGTCATGATTTCCGGTGACCGCATCCCAAAGTTTTTCACCTGCATCTTTCACAAAATTGAAGAGTCCCATATCCACCTCGGTTATTAACAAGCAACACCAGGAAGTGTAGCAGAGGAGAGAGGACGGCAAAGAAAACGGCGCAAATGCGCCGTTTATGAAAGGAAGTATTAATTACGCGTCTGTACCCAGAAGGCGTGGATCAAACCAGGAATGTAGCCCAGCAGCGTCAGAACGATATTAAGGATAAACGCCCAGCCGAATCCTTTTCCCAGCAGTACGCCAAGCGGGGGCAGAATAATAGTAAAAACGATTCTCCAGAAACCCATACACACTCCCTACAAGCAAAAAGTTAATCATTGTTTAAAAAGAGATTTTATCTCTAAGAGTAGCCATTCTACTCAAATCCGCCAGCCTTCCCCTGCTGTTTTACCCTCCTTTACGCTCTTTACGCTGGCGTACGTTGGCTTTTTATTTTAGAATTTACTTAATTTAGACTATACTTAAATACATATGACTGAACTTGAACAACTCCAGGCCAGCGCTGAACAGGCTGCCGCTCTGCTTAAAGCGATGAGTAACCCGAAGCGGTTGCTGATTTTGTGCATGCTCTGCGGTTCGCCCGGTACCAGCGCGGGCGAGTTAGCACGCGCTACCGGACTGAGTCCTTCCGCCACGTCCCAGCATCTGGCGCGTATGCGTGAAGAAGGTCTGATAGACAGCCAGCGCGATGCCCAGCGCATCCTTTATTCCATTAAAAATGCGGCTGTGAATTCGCTGATCGCCACATTAAAAACACTGTATTGCCCATAAGGAGCCATCATGACCATTGGGAAGATTTCCCCGCGCGAGGCGCAGACGCTGGTCGCGCAAGGCGCGAAACTGATTGATATCCGCGATGCCGACGAGTATCTGCACGAGCATATTCCTGAGGCGCATCTGGCACCGTTACCCACGCTTGAGCAGGGATCGTTGCCTGCGAATTTACGCGCCGAGCAGGTGATTTTTCACTGCCAGTCAGGCAAACGCACACAAAATGCAGCGAACAAACTCAGCGCCATTGCCGCGCCTGCGCAGGTCTGGTTGCTGGAAGGTGGAATCGATGGCTGGAAAGCCGCAGGTTTACCCGTGGCAAAAGACAGTTCACAACCACTGCCGCTGATGCGTCAGGTGCAGATAGCCGCAGGTAGCCTTGCCTTACTCGGCGTCATTCTCGGATACTCCGTCAACAGCGCCTTCTTCCTGCTGAGCGGTTTTGTGGGCGCCGGGCTGATACTCGCTGGCCTCACCGGCTTTTGCGGCATGGCGCGATTGCTGGACAAAATGCCCTGGAACCGGCGTACTCATTAAGCGGTAATACCTGAAACAGCGCTGTACCCGTCGATTGACGTGATCTATGGTGAGTTGTGCGATAAATAAAGGAGCGCAATATGTTTAAACCTGGCGATCTGGTTCAACCACGCATGGGCGGACCTAAACTGAAAGTTGTCGAAGTCAACGAAGATCAAATTGTGGCGGTACAAGCCAGTAATGAAAGCGGTGAAAAATTCACACTGAAAGCAGCTGACGTGACGCGATATACCGAAGACGGTGATTTCGGCGTTTGCTGAAAACAGGCGGTGAGGTCACCCTCACCGCATTTATAATTAGATTAAAAAGTCATCAAGAGATTTACCGGCAGCCAGCGCCTGGGCAATTGGCTTTGGTGTCCGACCTTGTCCGGTCCATGTTTTTGTTTCACCGTCGAAATCGGTAAAACGATATTTCGCCGGGCGTGGTTGACGTTTTTTGACTGCCCGCGATGTCGCTGGGGTCATACTCAGCAGCTCTTCCGGATTGATCCCATCGGCCTGCATCAGGGCCAGCAAATTATTAATTTTTTCCTGCTGTTCTGCACGTTGGCGCTGTAGCTGTTCTTCTTCATCGCGGCGTTCTTTAGTCACTACTCTGAATTTTTCGAGCATATCTTCCAGCACATCAACGGAAAATTCACGTGCCATTACACGCAGCGAGCGGATATTATTTAAGTTTTTTAACATTGAACTCATATTAACAAAACCTCTTTAACGTAAAAATGGTATCACGCTAAATATTGTATGCAACTGATTATTATTTTTCCAGTCTAATTTTTTCGCAGATTATAAAACAAATAGCCAATCCCGTTATTTAAATGGCTATCCTGAAACCTGACATCAAATATTTTATATTCCCAGGATAGTCACTGTAAATATACTCGCATGACCTCTCAGCGCATCGTCTGATAAACACATCACTTTATTGCCCAGGGCCGGCACGCGCACATTCTGAACATCAGTCAACTTTCAGAAAAGGAGCGCAAAAAATTCAGAAAAACAAGTCTTCATAACCTATTGATATAAAATACTTTTAATCAGCAGAACAACGAAAACACCAAAACGAACAAAAATCAAACCAATGCAGAGCATTTTATCGAAAAAAAGACAATAAATAAAAATTTTAAGCTAGTTGCTAGTTATTATCCAGGCAGATATCCTATTGAAACGCGAAAGCAGCAAGACAAATCACTAGCAGCGAAGGTATTCAAAACCTTTTTTCCCCTTTTTACAAGGAGCATTAACATGTTCTCTCCGCAGTCACGCTTGCGTCATGCTGTAGCAGACACGTTCGCGATGGTTGTTTATTGTTCTGTCGTGAACATGTTGATCGAGATATTCCTTTCTGGAATGAGCTTTGAACAGTCACTGTACTCCAGACTGGTGGCCATCCCTGTCAATATTCTGATCGCCTGGCCATACGGCATGTACCGTGATTTGTTTATGCGCGCGGCACGTAAAGCCACGCAGGCAGGATGGGCAAAAAACCTGGCGGACGTGCTGGCTTATGTCACCTTCCAGTCGCCGGTTTACGTGATTATTCTGTTGACGGTTGGCGCGGACTGGCACCAGATTACGGCTGCGGTAAGTTCGAACATCGTGGTATCGATGCTGATGGGCGCAGTATACGGCTACTTCCTTGATTATTGCCGCCGCCTGTTTAAGGTCAGCAGCTATCACCAGGCTAAAGCCTGACACGCCTCTTCGCGACTGGCCCTGCCAGTCGCGTTATTAGTTAGCGTTAACGTCGCCAAATAACCCACTCAGATAACGCTCAAGTGCAATACGCGAACTGAAGCCGTGCGGAATACCATAATGCTCATGGGTCTCTCCGGCTAAATACAACGGGAATTGCTGGTAGTGATCGCAGGTTTTAATGTCTGTCGCAGGTTCCGCCAGTGAAGAGCTGCGCTCTTTAAGCGTGGGATGGATGACTAATGCGGTACGTCCCATACGTGCTTCCCGGTTAACGTACACATAATTTTCACCACGTCGATAGCCGTACGTTTTCGGCGTCACTACATCAACGGTAAAGCCCACTTTTTCAAGTACGCGCGCCACCTCATCAGGTCGTAAATACATATTATTTTCCTCGTTATCTTTTACTGCGGGCTTACCTTACCTGATTCAGCATTAGCAACGCTTTCAGAAAAGTCCATAAACGAGTGAAGACGGTGGGACGAATATCTTAAGAACCGTGCAGATTTATGTCAGCGCCTGCCGCAATTGATAGGCCGCCTGCTGCGCCATTTCCGCTGAGCTAATATTGGTAAATGACAATAATATTCCCCCTTGTCCGTTCGGCGTTATACGCCACTGGCTCAAGGCCTGTACGGCCAGACCTGCCCGATTCGCTTTACGTACTAACGCAACATCGTCTGCGTCTACACTCATCACCAGTTGGATCCCCCCCTCTTGCGGGAGCACGTTAAAACCGTGTTCGGTCAGGGCATTTACCATCCACTGGCGTCGCTGGGCATAATGTTGACGCATGCGTTTTAAGTGCCGCCAGAAGTGCCCCTCGCGCATAAAATCCGCCAGCGTTTGTTGCCATAAAACCGGAACGCTACAGGCCGCTAGCGCCACCTGCTGGCGAAAATGCTCGACCTGAGTCATGGGCACCACCAGCCATGCCGTGCGTAGCGCAGGAAACATTGATTTACTGAACGTTCCGGCATAAATCACCCGCAGCGGCGCATCCAGGCTTTTCAACGGCGGCAACGGTTTACCGTGGTAGCGAAATTCACTGTCATAGTCATCTTCAATAATCCATGCCTGGGTGCGGGCCGCCCACTCCAGCAACTGATGGCGACGCTCCAATGAAAGGGCCACCCCCAGCGGGCTTTGATGCGCGGGTGTAAGCAAAACAAAGCGCGCCTGCGGGTAATCGCGGATCCCAGCGCAGACATCCAGACCATTGGCATCAACAGGAACCGGCATCAGCGCAATTCGCTCCTGAGCCACCACCGGTCGGATCAACGGAAACCCGGGATCTTCGACCCACATCCCTTCACCGGGTTGAGACAGCGCGCGCAGAATTAACGTCATCGATGCCGCATAGCCAGAGGTGATAAAAACCTGCTCCGGCTGGCACTCAATGCTGCGTGAAACGCGCAGGTAATCAACAATCGCCTGACGCAGCACCCTTTCGCCGCAAACCTCCCCCACCGCCAGATCAAAACGCGTTTGGGTGCGTAAACGTCGGCCCATCACCCGCGCCCATACTTCACGCGGGAAGAGATCGAGTGCGGGTAGCCCCATCTGAAAAGGTTGGGGTCTGGGATTTTCTCCTGCGAAGATAGCGGGAGCCGCAGGCGCGGTCTCTGGTCGCAACTGCTCACTGACAAAAGTTCCCGCCTGCCCACGTCGAGCCAGCCAGCCCTGCGCCACCAGCTCGGCATAGGCATGTTCCACCGTCGAACGCGAAACGCCGAGTTCCTGGGACCACGTCCGGCTGGAGGGCAATCTTGCGCCTGGTTTGAGTTCACCTGTCTCAATGGCATTTTTTAACTGGCGGGCGATTTGTTGATAGCGCGGCATTTATGGTCTGCTTTTTTTGCAAAAATATGGCTCTCTTTAGCAGTCCATTATAGTGCTACATTGCGGGTTATCCAAACGAGGAGAAATACCATGACAATGTTACGCCAGCCCTATTATGAACTCAGTCCTGAAATCTATAACGCTCTGGTTCAGGCCAGCAAAGCGCTGGAAAATTGCGCACTGGAACCTACGCTGACGGAACTGGTTTACCTGCGGGTCTCGCAAATCAACGGCTGCGCATTTTGCCTGGAAATGCACAGTAAGGCGTTGCGCAAAGCAGGCGTTGCGCAGGCCAAACTCGACGCGCTGGCAGGTTGGCGAGTGAGCCACCACTTCAGTAAACAGGAACGTGCGGCGCTGGCATGGGCCGAATCGGTCACTCATATCGCCAGCACCCACGCGGAAGATGATGTTTATCTGCCGCTGCTCGACCATTTTAGCGCGAAAGAAATCAGCGATCTGACGTTTGCCATCAGCCTGATGAACTGCTTCAACCGCCTGGCGGTTGGTATGCGTATGTAATTCTGCCCTGCCGGATAGCGGGATAAATGCCTTCTCCGGCCTGGGATGTGTTCTCCTGTAGGCCGGATAAGACGCGACGCGTCGCCCTCCGCCCCCCCGTCATGCTACACATCCCTGCCCCCGTCACGCTCATCATTCTGCCCTTCATTAATCTAAAATTACCATATCTTGTATGGTTGAATATTTTTAAAACTACATCTAGTATCACTCCTATCAAGACACCTACAATCCGACGCTATCAATCGCGTCGATCTTTTATCTATAAATGGAAATACGAATCATGCGTATTATTATTTACACTCGTAATAACTGTGTTCAGTGCCACGCCACTAAGCGGGCAATGGAAAGCCGCGGGTTTGACTTTGAGATGGTAAATATTGATTTGCAGCCCGCTCTGGCTGACAGCCTGCGCGATCAAGGCTTTCGTCAGTTACCGGTCGTTGTCGCCGGGGAAACCAGTTGGTCCGGGTTTCGCCCGGACATGATCAACCGTCTGCGCCCACAACCCGATATGGCCAGCGCATGAGTCAGCTCGTCTACTTCTCCAGCAGCTCCGAAAATACGCACCGCTTTATCCAGCGTCTGGGGCTGCCTGCCATCCGCATTCCGCTTAATGAACGCGAGCGGATCCGGGTCGACGAACCTTACATCTTAATCGTGCCGTCCTACGGCGGCGGCGGAACGGCAGGCGCGGTTCCGAGACAGGTGATCCGCTTTTTAAACGATCCGCACAACCGGGCGTTAATCCGTGGGGTGATTGCTTCCGGCAATCGCAATTTCGGTGAAGCCTATGGCCGCGCGGGTGAAGTCATCTCACAAAAATGCGGCGTGCCGTGGCTCTGGCGCTTTGAGCTGATGGGCACCCAAAGCGATATCGACAACGTTCGACAAGGAGTGAGTGAATTTTGGCAACGACAACCGCAGAACGCATAACCCAGCCAACGCTGGATTATCACGCCCTGAACGCCATGCTGAATCTGTACGATAAAGCTGGACGCATTCAGTTCGACAAAGACCATGAGGCGGTGGAGGCTTTCTTTGCCGCCCACGTCCGCCCCAACTCGCTGACGTTTGCCAGCCAGCAGGAGCGCCTGGAAACGCTGGTTGCTGAAGGCTACTACGACGAAAGCGTATTAAGCCGTTACGATCGCGCATTTGTAATAAAGCTCTTTGCTCACGCCCACGCCAGCGGATTCCGGTTCCAGACGTTCCTCGGCGCATGGAAGTTCTACACCAGCTATACGCTGAAAACGTTCGACGGTAAGCGCTATCTCGAAGATTTTGAGGATCGGGTCACGATGGTGGCGCTCACGCTGGCGCAAGGCGATGAAATGCTCGCCATGCAGCTTAGCGATGAAATGCTCTCCGGGCGCTTTCAGCCCGCCACGCCAACCTTCTTAAACTGCGGCAAACAGCAGCGCGGCGAGCTGGTTTCCTGCTTCCTGTTACGCATTGAAGACAACATGGAGTCCATTGGCCGGGCGGTTAACTCTGCGCTGCAACTTTCCAAGCGCGGCGGCGGCGTAGCGTTTTTGCTCTCTAACCTGCGTGAAGCAGGTGCGCCGATTAAACGCATTGAGAACCAGTCATCCGGCGTGATCCCGGTGATGAAAATGCTGGAAGATGCGTTTTCTTATGCCAATCAACTCGGCGCGCGTCAGGGCGCGGGCGCGGTGTATTTGCACGCGCATCATCCGGACATTTTGCGTTTTCTGGATACCAAACGTGAAAACGCCGACGAGAAAATCCGTATCAAAACCCTGTCGCTTGGCGTAGTGATCCCGGACATTACCTTTAAACTGGCCAAAGAGAATGCCGACATGGCGCTGTTCTCGCCCTATGACGTGGAACGCATTTACGGCAAAGCGTTCGGCGATATCGCCGTCAGTGAACGCTATGACGAACTGCTTGCCGATGGACGCGTGCGCAAAAAATACATTAACGCCCGCGATTTCTTCCAGCGGCTGGCTGAGATCCAGTTTGAGTCCGGCTACCCTTACATCATGTTTGAAGATACGGTGAATCGCGCGAATCCGATTGCTGGTCGTATTAACATGAGCAATCTGTGCTCCGAAATTTTGCAGGTTAACAGCGCCTCCACCTACGATGAAAATCTCAACTACGCGCAGACCGGACACGATATCTCCTGCAACCTCGGCTCGCTGAATATCGCCCATACCATGGATTCCCCGGATTTTGGTCGTACCGTGGAAACGGCGGTTCGCGGCTTAACCGCCGTTTCGGACATGAGTCATATTCGCAGCGTGCCCTCAATTGCAGCCGGAAACAGCGCATCGCACGCGATTGGTCTTGGTCAGATGAACCTGCATGGCTATCTGGCGCGGGAAGGCATCGCCTATGGCTCGCCGGAAGGGCTGGATTTCACCAATATCTACTTTTACACCATCACCTGGCATGCGCTGAATACGTCAATGAAGCTCGCCCGCGAACGTGGTAAAGCCTTTGCTGGATTCAGGCAGTCTCGCTACGCCAGCGGCGAGTATTTTAGCCAGTATCTGCAGGGTGACTGGCAGCCAAAAACCGACAAAGTTCGCGCGCTGTTTGCCGCCAGCGGCATTACGCTGCCGACGCGTGAGATGTGGGCGCAGTTGCGTGAAGATGTCATGCGCTACGGCATTTATAACCAGAATTTACAGGCAGTTCCGCCAACCGGCTCTATTTCCTACATCAACCATGCGACGTCAAGTATTCACCCGATCGTGTCAAAAGTGGAAATTCGCAAAGAGGGCAAAACCGGGCGCGTGTACTACCCTGCTCCTTTTATGACCAATGAGAATCTGGCCTTGTATCAGGATGCCTACGAGATTGGCCCACAAAAAATTATCGATACCTATGCTGAAGCGACGCGCCATGTCGATCAGGGACTGTCGCTGACGCTCTTTTTCCCCGATACCGCCACTACCCGCGATATTAACAAAGCGCAGATCTACGCCTGGCGTAAGGGCATTAAATCGCTGTACTACATCCGACTGCGTCAGCTGGCGCTGGAAGGGACCGAAATCGAAGGTTGCGTGTCATGCGCGCTGTAAGGAGGAGATCATGACATTATCCCGCGTGAGCGCCATCAACTGGAACAAGATTGAAGATGATAAAGACCTGGAGGTATGGAATCGCCTGACCAGTAACTTCTGGCTACCGGAAAAAGTCCCGCTTTCCAACGACGTCCCGTCCTGGCAAACGCTGAGCGCTGCCGAGCAGCAGTTAACTATCCGCGTTTTTACCGGGCTAACGCTACTCGACACCATTCAGAATGTTGCCGGTGCGCCAGCGCTAATGGCGGATTCATTAACACCACACGAAGAAGCGGTGCTGTCGAATATCAGCTTTATGGAAGCCGTTCACGCCCGCTCATACAGCTCTATTTTCTCCACGCTTTGCCAGACCAAAGATGTGGATGCCGCCTACGCCTGGAGTGAGGAAAATATCCCACTCCAACGTAAGGCGCAGATTATTCTGGCCCATTACGCCAGCGATAATCCGTTGCACAAGAAGATTGCCAGCGTGTTTCTGGAATCATTCCTGTTCTATTCCGGCTTCTGGTTGCCGATGTATTTCTCCAGCCGCGGCAAACTGACTAATACCGCCGATCTCATTCGTCTGATCATTCGTGATGAAGCGGTCCATGGGTATTACATTGGTTATAAATTTCAAAAAAGCCTGGAGCATATTTCCGAATCCGCACGCGAGGAGTTAAAGAATTTTGCCCTCGACCTGCTCATGGAGTTGTATGATAACGAAGCGCGTTATACAGAAGAATTGTATGCAGAAACCGGTTGGGTGGATGACGTCAAAGCCTTCCTTTGTTACAACGCCAATAAGGCATTAATGAATTTGGGTTATGAGGCGTTATTCCCGTCAGAAATGGCGGAGGTTAACCCGGCAATCCTTGCCGCGCTGTCGCCCAACGCAGACGAAAACCACGATTTCTTCTCAGGTTCTGGCTCATCTTATGTGATGGGTAAAGCTATCGAAACCGAAGACGACGACTGGAATTTTTAACTCTCATTTTCACGGGAAATACCGTACATTTTTCGCGGTAATATTTTAACAGGATCACACTTTTATCGTGCAATTATAATTGTGTGATCTACACTCAATATCAGCCGCATTATTCGCCTGCATTACACCAATTCAGGCGCTTTTTCATTGGCGTTTACAAAAAATATCAGTTAACGCACATTCACGCTCAGCCCTTATATCACGGGAAATCCCGCCGACTGACCTTCGGCAATATTCATGCCACAACTAAATTCAGGGTTGTCTCAGATTCTCAGTATGTTAGGGTAGAAAAAGGTCACTATTTCCATCAGGTAACATATCGATATAAACAAATAACAGGAATCATTCTATTGCATGGCAATTAAATTAGAAGTGAAGAACCTCTATAAGATATTTGGCGAGCATCCTCAGAGAGCGTTCAAATATATTGAAAAAGGACTTACAAAAGAGCAAATTCTGGAGAAAACAGGGCTATCGCTTGGCGTTAAAGACGCCAGTCTGGCCATTGAAGAAGGCGAGATATTTGTCATCATGGGATTATCCGGCTCGGGTAAATCCACAATGGTACGCCTTCTCAATCGCCTGATTGAACCCACCCGCGGACAGGTACTGATCGACGGCGTAGATATCGCCCGGATCTCCGATGCCGAACTCCGCGAGGTGCGCAGAAAAAAGATTGCGATGGTCTTTCAGTCCTTTGCCCTGATGCCGCATATGACGGTGCTGGACAATACGGCATTCGGCATGGAATTAGCCGGCGTCGCCGCGGATGAACGTCGCGAAAAGGCGCTGGATGCGCTACGTCAGGTCGGTCTGGAGAATTACGCTCACAGCTACCCGGATGAACTTTCCGGGGGGATGCGCCAGCGTGTAGGCCTTGCCCGCGCATTAGCCATTAATCCTGACATCTTATTAATGGATGAGGCCTTCTCAGCCCTCGATCCATTAATTCGCACCGAGATGCAGGATGAACTGGTAAAACTCCAGGCGAAGCATCAACGCACCGTGGTCTTTATTTCCCATGATCTCGACGAAGCTATGCGTATTGGTGACAGAATTGCCATTATGCAAAACGGTGAAGTAGTACAGGTCGGTACACCGGATGAAATCCTGAATAATCCGGCTAATGATTATGTACGCACCTTCTTCCGCGGCGTTGATATTAGCCAGGTGTTCAGCGCGAAAGATATTTCCCGCCGTAGCCCCGAAGGTTTAATTCGTAAAACACCCGGTGTAGGCCCTCGTTCGGCGCTGCAATTATTGCAGGACAAAGATCGCGAATATGGTTACGTGATCGAACGTGGCAATAAATTCGTCGGCGTCGTCTCTATCGACTCACTAAAAACCGCGCTTAGTCAGGCGCAAGGTATTGAAGCGGCGTTGATCAATGAACCGCTGGCTGTCGATGCACAAACTCCTCTCAGCGAGTTGCTTTCTCATGTCGGCCAGGCACCGTGCGCGGTACCGGTAGTTGACGAGGAACAGCAGTATGTGGGCGTCATTTCAAAACGCATGCTGTTACAGGCTTTAGATCGTGAGGGGGCAAACAATGGCTGATCAAACTAATCCGTGGGATACCACACCAGCGGCCGATAGCGCCGCACAGACCGCCGATGCGTGGAGCACACCATCCTCCGCGCCTACTGACGGCGGTAGCGCAGACTGGCTGACCAGCGCGCCCGCGCCGGCACCAGAGCATTTTAATATTATGGATCCGTTCCATAAGACGCTGATCCCATTGGACAGTTGGGTCACCGAGGGGATCGACTGGGTGGTTACCCATTTTCGTCCGGTCTTCCAGGGCATCCGTGTACCGGTGGATTACATTCTCAACGGCTTCCAGCAAATGCTGTTAGGTATGCCAGCCCCCGTGGCGATTATCCTGTTTGCCCTGATCGCCTGGCAGATTTCCGGCGTTGGAATGGGTGTCGCGACGCTGATTTCGTTGATTGCTATCGGCGCCATTGGCGCGTGGTCGCAAGCGATGATCACGCTGGCGCTGGTGCTGACCGCGTTACTGTTCTGTGTGGTGATCGGTCTGCCGATGGGCATCTGGTTGGCGCGCAGCCCTCGGGCGGCAAAGATTGTTCGTCCGCTGCTGGATGCGATGCAAACCACCCCCGCTTTCGTGTATTTGGTGCCGATTGTCATGCTGTTCGGTATTGGTAACGTCCCGGGCGTAGTGGTGACGATTATCTTCGCCCTGCCGCCAATCGTCCGTCTGACCATTCTGGGGATTAACCAGGTGCCGGCCGACCTGATTGAAGCCTCGCGCTCGTTTGGCGCCAGCCCGCGTCAGATGCTGTTTAAAGTGCAGCTCCCGCTGGCGATGCCCACGATTATGGCCGGGGTTAACCAAACGCTGATGCTGGCGCTCTCGATGGTGGTCATCGCCTCGATGATTGCCGTTGGCGGATTGGGTCAGATGGTTCTGCGCGGAATTGGTCGTCTGGATATGGGATTAGCCACGGTTGGTGGCGTTGGGATTGTGATCCTCGCCATCATCCTGGATCGCCTGACGCAGGCCGTTGGTCGCGATTCGCGTAGCCGGGGTAACCGTCGCTGGTACACCACCGGTCCCGTTGGGCTTATCACTCGCCCTTTCACGAAGTAATACACCCGTTGCCCGGTGGCGCTGTGCTTACCGGGCCTACACGTCCCTCCAATAATTAAGGAACAACGATGCGACAGAAAGTTATTATTGCCACAGCGTTTGCCACCCTTGTCTCCACCAGCACTTTCGCTGCCGACCTGCCGGGCAAAGGCATTACCGTCCAGCCAATCCAGAGCACTATCTCTGAAGAATCCTTCCAGACGCAGCTGGTTGCCCGCGCGCTGGAGAAACTGGGTTACACCGTTAACAAAACCAGCGAAGTTGACTATAACGTCGGCTATACCTCCATTGCCTCTGGCGATGCAACTTTTACCGCCGTGAACTGGCAGCCGCTGCATGATGATATGTACGCCGCGGCAGGCGGAGACAAAAAGTTTTATCGCGAGGGGGTATTCGTTACGGGTGCCGCACAGGGTTATCTGATCGACAAAAAAACCGCTGAGCAGTACAAAATCACCAACATCGCCCAGTTAAAAGATCCTAAGATCGCCAAAATTTTTGACACCAACGGCGACGGAAAAGCCGATATGATGGGCTGTTCACCAGGCTGGGGCTGTGAAGCGGTAATCAACCACCAGAACAAAGCCTTCGATCTGGAAAAAACGGTCGAGGTCAGCCACGGTAACTATGCGGCGATGATGGCAGACACCATCACCCGCTTTAAAGAAGGCAAACCCATTCTTTACTACACCTGGACGCCGTACTGGGTCAGCGACGTGATGAAGCCGGGCAAAGATGTGGTCTGGTTGCAGGTACCGTTCTCTTCACTGCCGGGTGAGCAGAAAGATATCGATACCAAATTGCCAAACGGCGCTAACTACGGCTTCCCGGTGAACACCATGCACATCGTCGCCAACAAAGCCTGGGCGGAGAAAAACCCGGCGGCAGCGAAACTGTTCGCTATCATGAAATTACCGTTGGCGGATATCAACGCACAGAACGCGATGATGCATGACGGTAAAGCGTCTGAAGCCGATGTTCAGGGTCACGTAGACGGCTGGATCAAAGCCCACCAGCAGCAGTTTGACGGCTGGGTGAACGAAGCGCTGGCTGCGCAGAAATAACCCGCTCGCAGGTCTGATAAGCGTAGCGCCATCAGGCACAGTAACCGCACCATTGCCGGATACGCTAACGCTTATCCGGCCTGTTTCCCTCTATCCCACCTAAACCGCACAATCCATCACCCAACAAATCAGCAACAGTTAATCACTTCCGTTATGATTGTTTTCTGCAACCCATTATTCAGTTGAAAACCATGACGAAAACCACTCAGGGACTTAGCCCTTCGCTGATCCTGTTAATGTCTATCGCCACCGGCCTTGCCGTCGCCAGTAACTATTACGCGCAACCGCTGCTCGACACCATCGCCCGCAACTTCTCACTGTCAGCCAGTACAGCAGGATTTATCGTCACCGCGGCCCAGCTCGGCTATGCCGCAGGTTTGCTATTCCTGGTACCGCTTGGCGATATGTTTGAGCGACGGATGTTGATTGTCTCCATGACGCTGCTGGCTGCTGGCGGCATGCTGATTACCGCCAGCAGCCAGTCGTTTGGCATGCTGATCCTCGGCACCGCCCTGACCGGACTGTTCTCGGTAGTGGCGCAGATCCTGGTTCCACTGGCGGCAACGCTTGCCACCCCGGACAAGCGCGGGAAAGTCGTCGGGACGATTATGAGCGGCCTGTTGCTGGGTATTCTGCTGGCGCGTACCGTAGCCGGGTTACTGGCGAACCTTGGCGGTTGGCGCACCGTATTTTGGGTGGCATCGATACTGATGGCATTGATGGCGATTGCGCTGTGGCGCGGTCTGCCGAAGATGAAATCAGATACCCATCTTAACTATCCGCAGCTGTTAGGTTCCGTATTCAGCCTGTTTACCCATGATAAATTGCTGCGTACCCGCGCAATGCTGGGTTGCCTGACTTTTGCCAACTTCAGCATTCTGTGGACCTCAATGGCATTTTTGCTCGCCGCGCCGCCGTTTAACTATTCTGAAGGGATGATCGGTCTGTTCGGTCTGGCGGGAGCCGCGGGGGCGTTAGGCGCACGCCCGGCGGGTGGTTTTGCCGATAAAGGGAAATCACATCTCACCACTACCGTTGGCCTGTTGTTACTGTTGCTCTCGTGGCTGGCTATCTGGCTCGGGCATACTTCGGTGCCAATGCTGATTATCGGTATTCTGGTTCTGGATCTCACCGTTCAGGGGGTGCATATCACTAACCAGACGGTTATCTATCGCATTCATCCGGATGCACGTAACCGTCTGACCGCCGGCTACATGACCAGCTATTTTATTGGCGGGGCCGCTGGTTCGTTGATTTCGGCCTCCGCCTGGCAACATGCCGGTTGGGCGGGCGTTTGTCTGGCGGGTACGACCGTTGCCGTACTCAACCTGTTGGTCTGGTGGCGAGGTTTTCACCGTCAGGAAGCCGTAAATTAAGCGTATAGCGCTTGTTTACCGCTGATTGGGCTCCTCAGGGTGTTAAGGAGCCCATCAGTCTGCTAAGGTTATAACTCATTGAACCAAGTTATATTAATTTCGGTAATGAAACCTATAACCCTATGGAAAGCCCTATACCCCAGTCCGGATCCCGTTCGGCGACGTTAACGGAAGGATTCAAAGACAGTCTGCCGATAGTTATCAGCTATATTCCGGTCGCTTTTGCATTTGGTCTAAATGCTACTCGCCTTGGCTTTACGCCGGTCGAAAGCGTCTTTTTCTCCTGCATTATCTATGCGGGAGCCAGCCAGTTTGTCATTACCACCATGCTTGCCGCAGGCAGTTCTCTGTGGGTCGCCGCACTGACCGTTATGGCTATGGATATCCGCCATGTTTTATACGGTCCCTCCCTGCGCAGTCGCATCACACAGCGCCTGAACAAACCCAAAAGCGCGCTGTGGGCCTTTGGCCTCACCGATGAAGTCTTTGCCGCCGCAACGGCTAAACTGGTCCGGGATAATCGGCGCTGGAGTGAAAACTGGATGATTGGCATTGCGCTATGTTCCTGGGCTTCCTGGGTATTCGGCACAGTGATCGGCGCGTTTTCCGGTAGTGGTTTACTCAAAGATTATCCCGCGGTTGAAGCGGCACTGGGCTTCATGCTTCCGGCGCTATTTATGAGTTTCCTGCTCGCCTCTTTCCAGCGTCAACAGGCGCTCTGCGTGACTGCCGCACTGGCAGGCGCGCTGGCCGGGGTAATACTCTTTTCTATCCCTGCTGCCATCCTTTTGGGCATCATCTGTGGATGCCTGACCGCGCTGCTCCAGTCATTTTGGCAGGGAGGACCTGATGAGCTATGAAGTTTTACTGCTCGGCCTGCTGGTCGGCTGCGTGAATTATTGCTTTCGCTATTTACCGCTTCGTCTTGGGGTAGGGAATGTTCGCCCGACAAGACGCGGTGCGACGGGCATATTACTTGACACCATTGGCATTGCATCAATTTGCGCCCTGTTGGTGGTGTCTACCGCGCCAGAAGTGATGCACGATGCTCGTCGGTTCGTGCCTACGCTGGTGGGGTTTGTCATACTGGGCGCAAGCTTCTATAAGACCCGCAGCATCATCATTCCGACCTTACTGAGTGCTCTGGGCTACGGATTAGCCTGGAAAATGCTGGTTGGCTTATAGACAAAAACAATCATTTTAAATAAATAATACATTTACTTTATTTGTCACTGTCGTTACTATATCGGCTGAAATTAATGAGGTTATACCCAAATGGATAGTTCGTTTACGCCCATTGAACAAATGCTAAAATTTCGCGCCAGCCGCTACGAAGAGTTCCCTTATCAGGAAGTGCTTCTGACTCGTCTTTGCATGCACATGCAGGGCAAGCTGCTGGAAAATCGCAATAAAATGCTGAAAGCTCAAGGGATTAACGAGACATTGTTTATGGCGTTGATTACGCTGGAGTCTCAGGAAAACCACAGTATTCAGCCTTCTGAACTGAGTTGCGCGCTCGGCTCGTCACGGACTAACGCTACCCGCATTGCGGATGAGTTAGAAAAACGTGGCTGGATTGAACGTCGCGAAAGCGATAACGATCGCCGCTGTCTGCATCTGCAATTGACCGAAAAAGGCCATGCTTTTTTGCAAGAGGTGTTACCACCTCAGCACAACTGCCTGCATCAACTCTGGTCATCTCTTAGCACCACCGAAAAAGATCAGCTTGAGCAAATCACCCGTAAACTTCTGACCCGTCTTGACCAGATGGAGCAGGATGGCACGGTATTAGAAGCGCTGCGCTAACGCGCCGACTCGCTCAGAAATCCAGATTTATAAATGAAAACCGACAGGCCAGCACGCATACTGCTGGCCTTTCTGATGAACAGGTCGGCTCAGCCGATGTGAAAAAAATAAGATCGTGGAGAACAACATGAGCGCAAATGCGGAGACTCAAACCCCGCAGCAACCGGTTAAGAAGAATGGCAAACGTAAAAGTATGCTGCTCCTTCTGACCTTGCTCTTTATTATCATTGCCGTGGCATATGGGATTTATTGGTTTTTAGTACTACGTCATTACGAAGATACTGACGATGCGTACGTGGCAGGGAACCAGGTTCAGATCATGGCGCAGGTATCAGGCAGCGTGACGAAAGTCTGGGCTGATAACACTGACTTTGTTAAACAAGGCGATGTGCTGGTTACTCTCGATCAGACGGATGCTAAGCAGGCATTCGAAAAAGCCAAAACGGCATTGGCTTCCAGCGTGCGCCAGACGCACCAACTGATGATCAACAGTAAGCAGTTACAGGCTAGCATTGAAGTGCAGAGAACCGCGCTGGCGCAGGCACAAAGCGACTTTAATCGCCGCGTCCCGCTGGGCAACGCCAACCTGATTGGCCGCGAAGAGCTGCAACATGCGCGAGATGCCGTTGCCAGCGCTCAGGCGCAGCTTGATGTCGCTATCCAGCAATATAATGCTAACCAGGCAATGATTCTCGGCAGCAAGCTGGAAGATCAGCCCGCCGTACAACAGGCCGCCACCGAAGTGCGCAACGCCTGGCTGGCGCTGGAACGTACCAGAATCGTCAGTCCAATGACCGGCTATGTTTCCCGTCGTGCCGTACAGCCTGGCGCGCAAATCAGCCCAACCACGCCGCTGATGGCAGTTGTTCCGGCCACCAACCTGTGGGTCGATGCTAACTTTAAAGAAACGCAGCTAGCGCACATGCGTATCGGCCAGCCTGCGACGGTTATCAGTGATATTTACGGCGATGACGTGAAATACACCGGTAAAATTGTTGGCCTTGATATGGGTACGGGCAGCGCCTTCTCCCTGCTGCCTGCGCAAAACGCAACCGGTAACTGGATCAAAGTCGTCCAGCGTCTGCCGGTACGTATCGAACTGGATGCGCAGCAGCTGGCGCAACATCCGTTGCGGATCGGTTTGTCCACGCTGGTTACGGTAGATACCTCCAATCGTGACGGACAGATTCTGGCAAGCCAGGTCCGCACCACGCCGGTATCAGAAAGTAATGCACGTGAAATCAACCTTGCTCCGGTCAATAAAATGATCGAAGAGATCGTGCGGGCCAACGCGGGCTAATTCAAAGGTGCGTGTGATGCAACAGCAAAAACCGCTGGAAGGCGCGCAGCTCGTCATTATGACGATCGCGCTGTCTCTGGCGACATTCATGCAGGTGCTGGACTCCACCATTGCTAACGTGGCGATCCCTACTATCGCCGGGAACCTGGGCTCTTCGCTGAGCCAGGGAACCTGGGTGATCACCTCATTCGGGGTGGCGAACGCTATCTCAATTCCAATCACCGGTTGGTTGGCAAAGCGCTTTGGCGAAGTAAGGCTATTCATGTGGTCAACGACTGCCTTCGTCATTGCGTCATGGGCATGCGGGATGTCCACCAGCCTGAACATGCTGATTTTCTTCCGCGTGGTACAAGGGATTGTCGCCGGTCCACTAATTCCGCTTTCGCAAAGCCTGCTGCTGAATAATTATCCTCCCGCCAAGCGTTCCATTGCCCTCGCGCTGTGGTCGATGACGGTGATTGTCGCCCCAATATGCGGCCCTATTCTTGGGGGCTATATCAGCGACAACTATCACTGGGGTTGGATATTCTTCATCAACGTGCCAATCGGCGCGGCGGTGGTATTGATGACTCTGCAAACTCTACGCGGGCGAGAAACCAAAACCGAGCAGCGACGCATTGACGCCATTGGTTTGGCATTGCTGGTCATTGGTATCGGTAGCTTGCAGATTATGCTCGACCGCGGCAAAGAGCTGGACTGGTTTGCCTCACAGGAGATTATCATCCTGACGGTGGTCGCCGTTGTCGCTATCAGCTTCCTGATCGTCTGGGAGCTTACCGACGAGCACCCGATTGTCGATCTCTCGCTGTTTAAGTCGCGAAACTTTACCATCGGCTGCTTGTGTATCAGTCTGGCCTATATGCTCTACTTCGGCGCAATCGTCCTGCTGCCGCAGCTATTGCAGGAGGTTTACGGATATACGGCAACCTGGGCCGGTCTGGCCTCCGCCCCGGTTGGGGTGATCCCGGTGATCCTGTCGCCGATAATCGGTCGCTTCGCGCATAAGCTGGATATGCGTCGTCTGGTCACGTTCAGTTTTATTATGTACGCCGTCTGTTTCTACTGGCGCGCGTGGACGTTCGAACCGGGTATGGATTTTGGCGCATCGGCCTGGCCGCAGTTTATTCAGGGATTCGCGGTAGCCTGCTTCTTTATGCCGCTGACGACCATTACGCTGTCCGGTTTACCGCCTGAACGCCTGGCGGCGGCGTCCAGCTTGTCTAACTTTACGCGAACGCTGGCAGGTTCTATCGGAACCTCCATCACCACGACAATGTGGACTAACCGTGAGTCGCTACACCATGCGCAGTTAACGGAGTCCGTTAACCCCTACAACCCAAATGCACAGGCTATGTATAACCAACTGCAGGGATTAGGGATGAGCAAGGAGCAAGCCTCTGGCTGGCTGGCCCAACAGATAACCAATCAAGGGCTGATCATTTCCGCCAACGAAATCTTCTGGATGTCAGCGGGGATCTTCCTGGTGCTGCTTGGTCTTGTCTGGTTCGCTAAACCGCCGTTTGGCGCAGGCGGCGGCGCGGGCGGCGCACATTGATCAAAAAAGCCAGTTCATCTGAACTGGCTTTTTTATACCGGCTGGCGCCTATTATTTGTCGACCAGATGAGAAGCGTGAGCTTCACCATCCAGCATGACAACTAAATATGCAGTTCCTGCAGCTTCTCTTTCGGCAGTGCCAGCTCTTCATTGCTGTTCACACGAACATCGTGCTCAAGGATATGACGGGCAATGTCCTGCGCTTCACTGAGAGAGTGCATCTGATACGTGCCGCACTGGTAAATGTTCAGTTCTGGGATCTGGTTTTGATCCTGCACTTTCAGTACGTCAGCCATCGCCGCTTTCCACGCGTCGGCAACACGCTGCTCGTCCGGCGTGCCAATCAGGCTCATGTAGAAGCCGGTGCGGCATCCCATCGGAGAGATATCGATAATCTCAACGCCGTTACCGTTGAGATGGTTACGCATAAAACCTGCAAACAGGTGTTCCAGCGTATGGATACCTTTCTCAGGCATCACTTCTTTGTTCGGAATGCAGAAACGCAGATCAAACACGGTGATTGCGTCGCCATGCGGGGTGTTCATCGTTTTTGCAACCCGGACCGCGGGAGCTTCCATCCGGGTGTGATCGACAGTAAAACTATCTAACAACGGCATTTAGCCACCTCCGATAAATTTTTTAAAAATAATCTGAACTCTTTGTTCCGGGGCGAGTCTGAGTATATGAAAGACGCGCATTTGTTATCATCATCCCTGTTTTCAGAGATGAAATTTTGGCCACTCCCGAGTGGCCTTTTTCTTTTGTATCAAGCGTGCTTTTCCAGCCACACGCTAAACGGCTCGGTATCAGCCGCTTCGATCTCCTGCTGACGACGCTTTGACGCTTCGGTTTCAGCAATAAACTCTTCTTCCTGCAATATTTCCAACGGCTCTTCGCGCAGAAGGTTTCGGTATGCCTCACCCAACGCTTTGCCCGTACCGCCAATGCCTTCATCAATCATAGACCGTAGGATCCGGGCGGAGAATGTCAGTTCAGGATTATCAAAGCAGGCGACCAACTTGTCGCATACCTTTTGATACTCCTCTCCCCCGTGGATGCTGTCCAGCGTTTGTGCTACGCGTTTCAGGTCGCGGAACAAATCTTTACCCACTTCAGGCAGTGGGAACTGCGCTGTCTCACAGCCAATGCCTAAGGTCAGGCCAGGCTTACGCCCTTCCAGAATAACGCGATTCCAGTTAGTACGCGTACATAACAGCTCATCGCTACTCATTTCCGGCGCATCGGCCAATGCGCACCAGACCATAAACAGATCGAGGAAGCGCACCTGTTGCTCGTCTACGCCGATTGGTGAGAACGGGTTAATATCCAGTGAACGTACTTCGATGTACTCAATACCGCCACGCAGAAGCGCGTCAGAAGGCGTTTCACCACGACGAGTGACGCGTTTCGGACGGATAGGCGCATACAGTTCATTTTCAATCTGCAAAACGTTGCTGTTAATTTGCAGACGCTTACCGTCCTTCTCCAGACCGATCGCCGCGTACTCCTCGGAAGGGGTTTTAATCGCGCGCTTTAATCCTGCCACATACTCATGCAAATCGTTAAACGTAATTCCGAGATTGCTTTGCGACTTATTGGTATAGCCCAAATCGCTCAAACGCAGCGACGTCGCGTACGGCAGGTAATACATCCCACAGTCGGTTTTTTCAAACGGCAGGGTGGTCGGTTTTCCTTGCAGGAAGGAGGAACAAATGGCCGGAGAAGCGCCAAACAGATACGGGATGACCCAGCCAAAACGGTAATAGTTACGGATCAGACGGAAATAACCCGCAGAGATCTTCTCTTTAGCATCTTCACCGTCCGTTACGCCGCATTTCGCCTGCCAGAAAGCCATCGGCAGCGAGAAGTTGTAATGTACGCCGGAGATGGTCTGCATCAACGCGCCATAACGGTTTTTGAGGCCTTCGCGATAAAGCGTTTTCAAACGACCGGTATTCGACGTACCGTACTGCGCCAGCTCAATATCCTGACCGTCGGCAATATAGCAAGGCATGCTCAACGGCCACATACGCTCGTCGCCCAGGTTTCTGGCGGTATAACGATGCAGGTCGCGCATGAACGTCAGCATTTTATGAATATCGTCGCCAGGTGGAGTAATAAACTCCAGCAGCGCTTCGGCAAAGTCCGTGGTTATCCACTTATGTGTTAGCGCTGAGCCTAACACCTCAGGATGGCCTGTCGTCGCCAATGACCCATCAGCATTGACGCGCAGCGTTTCACGCTCCAGCCCACGTTGAATCCCCTTTAACGCCTGAGGATGGTTTTCCAGCCAGGCCAGCGCCTGTGATACGTTCGGGATCAAATTGACCTCCCGCCTGTCAAAATCGTTTTAATTAGCATAATGGTATTGGTTACCCTGAAGGCTATCTCACAACACAATTAGTGCCACCACATAATGCCTTGCGTCGTAACCGCTGCGACAACAACATAGCGCAACGCCTTGCCAAGGCATAAGAAAAAGAGAACTGGGCCCCACGAGATGCGCATCCATCCAGCTAACAGGCACAGTAAATCACCCACAACCGGCATCCAGCTTAATAATAGTGTGACAGCGCCATAGCGCCGCAGCCAGCCAGTGGCTTTCTCTTGCCAGCGCGATGTTTTACGCAATGGAAAGAAACGCCCAAGGATAACGTTAGTTAACCCTCCAAGGCTATTACCCATTGTTGCTGTTAAGACTAAGACCCAGGGATGACTTACCCCAGAAATCAGCAAAGCAACCAGAACAACTTCAGAATTGCCGGGTAATAGCGTGGCGCTGAGAAAACTGCTGGCAAACAGTGACAGGAGCGATAGTCCATCACTCACAATAACCGAACATCCACGGCGTCCATCCCCGCTGCGCTCGCCGCCTGCAGTCCAAAATCGGCATCTTCAAACACGACGCAGCGCGCCGGAACAACCCCCATTCGCTCAGCACAAAGCAAGAACGTATCAGGAGCAGGCTTATGGCGTTGTACGTGATCGGCGGCTACCACAGCATCAAAATAGCGACGCAGACCAAGGTGAGCGAGCAGAGCCTCTGCAATTGCGCTTTCACTCCCCGTCCCTACCGACATAGGACGGCGGCCATACCAGGCTTTCACCACTTCAACCAACGGTAAAGGCTGGACGCTATCCAGCAGCATGCTTTTTACCTTGTCCGTTTTTTCTCGTGCCAAAACATGGGGGTCAAGATCGGCATGATTCAATTCAATCACCGCCTGGGCAATACGCCACGTTGGAGAGCCGTTGAGGGCAACCATGGCTTGTTCATCAAACCGTAGCCCATAATGGCCCAATACCTCATGCCACGCCTTACGGTGCGTAGGTTCGGTATCCAGGATGGTGCCATCCATATCAAAAATCAAACCCGCATAACGTTCGTACATCGTCTTCTCACAAGCCGAATGACCAGACGTTATTTTATCGTAATTGATTGATTTTGTCGCTGACAGCGAATTGAGGGATGTTCAGGGAGTATGTGGAAATGATTCATGAGGGGGAAAGTGCTGGCGATTATCTCGGAGAAGATGGTGCATCCGGGAGGATTCGAACCTCCGACCGCTCGGTTCGTAGCCGAGTACTCTATCCAGCTGAGCTACGGATGCATCGGGAATTGCTGATTACTACTGATACGGCAAAGAAGATGGTGCATCCGGGAGGATTACTCGGCTGCGCCTCGCCCTGCGGGCCGTTGCTGAAGCAACGTTATCCTCCCTGGTGCTGGCGATTATCTCGCAGACCATGCAACAACAGTTTCGCTGTTATTCAGGAGAAGATGGTGCATCCGGGAGGATTCGAACCTCCGACCGCTCGGTTCGTAGCCGAGTACTCTATCCAGCTGAGCTACGGATGCATCGGAAAACTTGCTTTACTGCCGATATTGATATCGTAATAAACGATATCAAGTAAGAGATGGTGCATCCGGGAGGATTCGAACCTCCGACCGCTCGGTTCGTAGCCGAGTACTCTATCCAGCTGAGCTACGGATGCATCGGGAAACTTACTTTACTGCAGATTTGATGTCGCTGCTAAAGCGCTATCAAGTAATATGGTGCATCCGGGAGGATTCGAACCTCCGACCGCTCGGTTCGTAGCCGAGTACTCTATCCAGCTGAGCTACGGATGCAAATGGCGGTGAGGCGGGGATTCGAACCCCGGATGCAGCTTTTGACCGCATACTCCCTTAGCAGGGGAGCGCCTTCAGCCTCTCGGCCACCTCACCAACACGCCTCTTACGAGTGCTTCGAAGAACTTGTTTCTGCTCATCGTCGCTGCGTGGCGCACATATTACTTTCTGGGACTTATAAGTCAAACAATTTTTCCAGAGCTTTTATCGTTTGCACATTTCACGCGCAATTAGTCTGCAAAAACGGCAAAAAGAGTGTTTTATCAACAGATAAATTGGCAGTTTCCGCAGACAATGAACAAACAGAAAATTCGCCGGGAACGACAATGTGCGTATGGGAAAAGAGAAAATGGGGGGAGTGAAGCAGAAAAGCGAAGAAAGAGGACAACTCAATCAGGTTGCGCCTCACCAGAATGGTGAGACGCGAAAACCTTAATAACTGGACTGCTGGGATTTTTCAGCCTGGATACGCTGGTAGATCTCTTCACGATGGACAGAAACTTCTTTCGGGGCGTTTACGCCAATGCGTACCTGGTTGCCCTTCACCCCTAAAACTGTCACGGTGACCTCATCGCCTATCATGAGGGTCTCACCAACTCGACGAGTCAGAATCAGCATTCTTTGCTCCTTGAAAGATTAAAAGAGTCGGGTCTCTCTGTATCCCGGCATTATCCATCATATAACGCCAAAAAGTAAGCGATGACAAACACCTAAGTGTAAGCAGTCACGGCATCACATTCTGTTAAACCTAAGTTTAGCCGATATACACAACTTCAACCTGACTTTATCGTTGTCGATAGCGTTGATGCAAACGCTGCGGATTGAAGCCCGCAGCGTCGACTTACGCTTATAATTATTACAGTTTTGCGCTGACCCAGCCTTTCACACTGGCTAACGCTGCAGGCAGAGCCGCTGCATCCGTACCACCGGCTTGCGCCATGTCCGGACGACCACCACCCTTACCGCCTACCTGCTGAGCGACCATACCAACCAGTTCCCCTGCTTTCACTCGGTCTGTCACATCCTTAGACACACCAGCAATCAGAGAAACCTTACCTTCAACTACCGTTGCCAGAACGATAACAGTAGACCCCAGTTGATTTTTCAGATCATCAACCATGGTACGCAACATTTTCGGCTCAACGTCCGCAAGTTCACTGACCAGCAGCTTCACGCCGTTGATATCAACCGCTTTGCTGGAGAGATTTGCACTCTCCTGCGCCGCAGCCTGTTCCTTCAATTGCTGCAATTCTTTTTCGAGTTGACGCGTACGTTCCAGTACAGAACGCACTTTATCACCGATATTCTGGCTATCGCCTTTCAGCAGCTGCGCGATATCGCTTAAGCGGTCGCTCTCAGCATGCACGGTTTGGATAGCGCCTTCACCGGTTACGGCTTCGATACGACGAACGCCCGCCGCCGTGCCTGACTCAGACACAATGCGGAACAGACCGATATCCCCCGTACGGCTGGCGTGAGTACCGCCACACAGTTCGGTGGAGAAATCGCCCATACTCAGAACGCGCACATGGTCATCATATTTCTCGCCAAACAGCGCCATTGCGCCTTTGGCTTTCGCCGCTTCCAGATCCATGATGTTCGTTTCAATCGGCAGGTTGCGACGAATTTGCGCATTCACCAGATCTTCAACGGCACGGATTTCAGCAGGCTTCATGGCTTCGGTATGAGAGAAGTCGAAACGCAGCACTTTATCGTTAACCAGCGAGCCTTTCTGTGCCACATGCGTGCCCAATACCTGGCGCAGCGCCGCGTGCATCAGGTGCGTTGCGGAGTGATTCAAGCGGATACGCGCACGACGCGCTTCATCCACATCAGCCTGTACTGCATCGCCTATTTTCAGAGAACCCGCAGACAGTTTGCCGATATGACCAATCGCCTGGCCATATTTTTGCGTGTCACTCACGGCAAACGCAAAGCCCGCACCTTTCAGTTCGCCCTTGTCGCCAACCTGACCACCAGATTCCGCATAGAACGGCGTCTGATCCAGTACAACAACAGCGTCCTGACCGGCGTTAATGGCGTCTACCGCTTTACCATCGACAAACAGCGCAGTCACTTTGCCGTTCAGCTCAAGATGCTCATACCCTTTAAATTCTGAAGCGCCATCAACGCGAATCATCGCATTGTAGTCTGCGCCAAAACCGCTGGCTTCACGCGCACGACGGCGCTGTTCTTCCATTGCGGCTTCAAAGCCCGCCTCGTCAACCTTGATGTTGCGCTCGCGGCAAACGTCTGCCGTCAGGTCAACCGGGAAGCCGTATGTGTCATACAGACGGAAGGCGGTTTCGCCATCCAGCGTATCACCCGTCAGTTTTGCCAGCTCTTCGTCCAGCAGTGCCAGACCACGTTCCAGCGTACGAGCGAACTGTTCTTCTTCGGTTTTCAGAACCTGTTCAACCATTGCCTGTTGACGCTTCAGCTCTTCACCTGCAGACCCCATGACTTCCACCAACGGACCAACCAGCTTGTAGAAGAAGGTATCCTTCGCGCCCAGCATGTTGCCATGACGTACCGCGCGGCGAATGATACGGCGCAGCACATAGCCACGGTTTTCATTCGACGGGACAACGCCATCGGCAATCAGGAATGCACAAGAACGGATATGGTCGGCGATAACGCGCAGCGACTTGTTGCTCAGATCGGTCGCACCAGTAACTTTCGCGACGGATTCAATCAGTGAGCGGAACAGGTCAATTTCATAGTTGGAGTTAACGTGTTGCAGCACGGCCGCAATACGCTCCAGCCCCATACCGGTATCCACGGACGGCTTCGGCAGCGGTTCCATGGTGCCGTCAGCCTGACGGTTGAACTGCATGAAGACGATGTTCCAGATCTCAATGTAGCGATCGCCATCTTCTTCTGCGCTTCCCGGAGGGCCGCCCCAAATGTGGTCGCCGTGGTCGTAGAAAATTTCGGTGCACGGACCGCAAGGACCGGTATCACCCATTTGCCAGAAGTTGTCGGAAGCATAGGCCGCGCCTTTGTTATCACCAATGCGGATGATACGCTCGCGCGGAATACCAACTTCTTTTTCCCAAATTTCATAGGCTTCATCGTCAGTTTCATAGACGGTGACCCACAGACGTTCTTTTGGCAGGGCAAACCAGTTTTCACCGGTCAGCAGTTCCCATGCGAATTGAATGGCGTCGTGTTTGAAATAATCGCCGAAGCTGAAGTTGCCCAGCATTTCGAAGAAGGTATGGTGACGTGCAGTGTAACCGACGTTTTCCAGGTCGTTGTGCTTACCGCCCGCACGTACACAACGCTGCGAGGTGGTTGCGCGGGAATAATTACGCTTGTCGAGGCCAAGGAAAACATCCTTGAACTGGTTCATCCCGGCGTTGGTAAACAACAAAGTAGGGTCATTGTTTGGTACCAGGGAGCTGCTGGCAACTACCTGATGTCCTTTACTATGGAAAAAATCGAGAAACGCCTGACGGATCTCAGCGGTGCTCTTGCTCATAATTATCCTGAAGAAATCAAGCTAACGAAATGTCATTACCAGCATCGGCAGCAAACTGCGCCTCTGGCAATCGAAAAGTGGGAATAAGATAAGTTTTCTTTACTGGGAAGTAAAATCCCGTATGCGCTCAATCGTCAAAATTTCGCCATATTGCCTGAATATCTTCCATCAGATAGCCACGATAGAGCAAAAAACGCTGGACCTTTACCTTATCTGAAAAATCGACTGGTAAAGGTTCACCGTATTTCCTGATTGCCTGCTCGCGCGCAAGCACTGCCCAGTCAATTTCACACTCACGCATGGCGCGCTCAATAGCCTCACGCGAGATTCCTTTCTGGCTGAGTTCCTGCCGCACTCGCGCAGGCCCATAACCTTTGCGGCTACGGCTGGCAATAAACTGCTGAACGAAGCGGTCATCATCCAGATAATGACTTTCAATGCACCAGGCAATGACCTTGTCGTAATCTTCCGGGGAAGCATCAATGTCTTCCGGCCCTTGTTTGCCCATCACCGGCGCGGCCAGCTTCCGCCGTAGTTCCTGCTCGCTGTGATCGCGCATTGCCAGAATACGCACGGCGCGGTCAAGCAGTCGGGAATAAGCGGATCGGCGGGAAGTTGCATCTGTCATAGTGAACCTTCAGAAATGCAAAAGGGCTGCATGATATGCAGCCCTTTACTGTATGCGATGTAAAACAGATTATCAGAAATCTTCGTTCGTTTCTGCTACGTCTGCACCACCGTCATCAACGGAGAAATCTGGCGTTGAATCCTGGTTATTGAGCAGTAACTCGCGCAATTTCTTCTCAATCTCTTTTGCGGTTGCCGGGTTTTCTTTCAGCCAGTTGGTCGCATTCGCTTTACCCTGACCGATTTTCTCACCGTTATAGCTGTACCATGCACCGGCTTTTTCAATCAGCTTCTCTTTCACGCCCAGGTCAACCAGTTCACCATAGAAGTTGATACCTTCACCGTACAGAATCTGGAATTCAGCCTGTTTAAACGGCGCGGCGATTTTGTTTTTCACGACCTTAACGCGGGTTTCGCTACCAACCACGTTGTCGCCCTCTTTCACTGCGCCAATACGGCGAATGTCCAGGCGCACGGAGGCATAGAATTTCAGCGCGTTACCACCGGTAGTGGTTTCCGGGTTACCGAACATAACGCCAATTTTCATACGGATCTGGTTGATGAAAATCAGCAGCGTGTTGGACTGCTTCAGGTTACCGGCCAGCTTACGCATCGCCTGGCTCATCATACGCGCCGCAAGACCCATGTGAGAGTCGCCAATCTCGCCTTCGATTTCCGCTTTCGGCGTCAGCGCCGCCACGGAGTCGACAACGATAACGTCAACCGCACCGGAACGCGCCAGCGCATCACAGATTTCCAGCGCTTGTTCACCGGTATCCGGCTGGGAACACAGCAGGTTGTCGATATCAACGCCAAGCTTACGGGCATAGACGGGATCCAGCGCGTGTTCCGCATCAATGAACGCACAGGTTTTACCTTCGCGCTGAGCGGCGGCAATAACCTGCAGCGTCAGCGTCGTTTTACCGGAAGATTCAGGCCCGTAGATTTCGACGATACGGCCCATTGGCAAACCGCCCGCGCCTAATGCGATGTCCAGAGAAAGCGAACCGGTGGAGATGGTTTCCACATCCATGGAACGGTCTTCACCCAGGCGCATGATGGAGCCTTTACCGAATTGCTTTTCGATCTGACCCAGCGCTGCCGCCAACGCTTTCTGTTTGTTTTCGTCGATAGCCATTAATTACTCCTGTCATGCCGCTTTCGGGGTAAACCGCGAAACGTGAAAGATAATGTTCTGTTGAGGCAATTATACTGTATGCTCATACAGTATCAAGTATTTTGTAGAAATTGTTGCCACAGGGTTTGTAACGCATAGGCAGTCGCCTGCCGACGTACCGCATCGCGATCGCCGCTGAAACATTCCCGGCGGGTAATCCCCTCACCGCTTGCGCTGGCAAAGGCAAACCATACCGTACCCACAGGCTTTTCCTCACTGCCGCCATCCGGCCCCGCAATACCGCTGATCGAGACCGCGAAATGCGCGCGGGCCGCTTTTAGCGCGCCAATCGCCATTTCCACGACGACAGGCTCACTCACCGCGCCATGCTGGGCCAGCGTCTCTTCGCGCACGCCAATCATCTGCGCTTTGGCTTCATTGCTGTAGGTCACGAACCCGCGTTCAAACCAGGCGGAACTGCCGGCAATATCCGTAATGGCTTTGGCCACCCAACCGCCGGTGCAGGATTCCGCCGTCGTAACGGTCGCCCCGCGCGCTTTCAGCGCCAGGCCAACCTGCTCGCTTAACTGCATCAGTTCACTGTCGGTCATTTCAGCCTCTGTCAGTTAAAAAAATATGCCGCACAAGATAGCACTTTCACAACCAATGTGGGGATGGGGAGAACGTTTTACGAGGGGGATTCCAAAAATTGATCCGTTGCAAAATAAGACCCGCCGGATGGCGATGTCAGAGCATCTTATCCGGCCTACAAGCAATATCTTATCTGTAGGCCGGTTGGAGCGATTACTGTACGCGCGCCAGCGCTACCGCCTGACCCAATTGCCACACCGCCATCGCGTAGTGGGTACTGTGGTTGTAGCGGGTGATGGTGTAGAAGTTTGGCAGCCCGTACCAGTACTGATAACCGGTGCCAATATCCAGGCGCAGCAGGCTGGCCTGCTGATGATTCCCCAACGACTGCTGCGGCGTCAGCCCCGCGGCGGCAAGCTGTGAAATGCTGTACTGGGTTTTAAAGCCGTTCGCCAGCCCAGGCGCCTGACCATTCGCCGGCACCGCGACCGTATCGCCTTTCACCCAGCCGTGGCCTTTGAAGTAGTTCGCCACGCTACCGATGGCGTCAACCGGATCCCACAGATTAATGTGCCCATCGCCATTGAAATCGACCGCATATTCTTTATAGGAAGACGGCATAAACTGGCCGTAGCCCATCGCACCGGCGAAGGAACCTTTCAAATCGAGCGGATCATCACTTTCATCTCGCGCCATCAACAGGAAAGTTTCCAGTTCGCCAGAGAAGTATTCCGCACGACGAGGATAATTAAAGGACAGCGTCGCCAGCGCATCCAGAATTCGCGTTTTGCCCATCACGCGGCCCCAGCGCGTCTCTACGCCAATAATACCGACGATGATTTCCGGTGGTACGCCGTAGACCTGCCACGCACGGTTCAGGGCATCTTCATATTGATTCCAGAAGGCCACGCCGTTTTGCACGTTGTCCGGCGTGATGAACTGCTTGCGATAACGCAGCCACGCGCCGTTAGGTCCGGCTGGAGGTTGAGTCGTCGGCGCCTGACGGTCCATCAAACGCAATACCGAGTCCAGCCGCTTGGCCTGCGACAGGATCTCCTGCAACTGCTGGCGGTCAAAGCCATGCTTGTTCACCATCTTCTCGATGAACTGTTGCGCGTTCGGGTTATTGGCAAAATCGCCGCCCGTTAGCATGACATTGTGCTGTGGCTCAAGCAGGAAACCGCCGGATGGCGTACCCGTAGTCGTTTGAGTCTCTGAAGGTTTAGGTTTGCTGCTACAGGCAGCAAGCAATACGAAAAGGGGAAGTAACGCTACATAACGACGCTTGAACATGAGACATCCATTAAACAAATTCAGCCTGGGAGAAGTATGGTAAAGCATCCTCAGCCATACAAGGAAGCAGTAGTCGCTCTGCTTCACAGAATTTCCCCCCTCTTGCACTTCCGACCGTCATATTTGCGAGCGCTTACGCAACAACTTTCAAAATAAAATATTTACCTTTCATTTTGAGATCAAAATAACACTTTTAAATCTTTCGATCTGATTAAAATTAGTTTCCGTTTGGCAAGATAACTAAAAAACCCTACAGGAGAGAATAATGATCGACACCATCACACTCGGTGCTGAGTGGTTTATCGGGCTGTTCCAGAAAGGCGGAGAGGTGTTTACCGGCATGGTGACCGGTATTCTTCCCCTGCTGATTAGCCTGCTGGTCATCATGAATGCGCTGATTAACTTTATCGGCCAGCAGCGTATTGAACGTTTTGCTCAGCGCTGCGCCGGAAACCCACTGTCCCGCTATCTGCTGCTGCCGTGCATCGGCACATTTGTGTTTTGTAATCCGATGACGCTAAGCCTGGGCCGCTTTATGCCAGAAAAGTACAAGCCCAGCTACTACGCTGCGGCCTCTTATAGCTGCCATTCCATGAATGGCTTATTCCCGCACATCAACCCCGGCGAGCTGTTTGTCTATCTCGGTATCGCCAGCGGCCTGACGACGCTGGGCCTTCCGCTTGGCCCGCTGGCGGTGAGCTATTTGCTGGTCGGGCTGGTCACCAACTTCTTCCGCGGCTGGGTAACCGATTTCACCACCGCCATTTTCGAGAAAAAAATGGGCATTCAACTTGAGCAGAAAGTTCATCTGGCGGGAGCAACATCATGACGCGTATTCGTATTGAAAAAGGCACCGGCGGCTGGGGCGGCCCGCTTGAACTGGATGCCGTACCGGGCAAGAAAATTGTCTATATCACTGCCGGGACTCGCCCTGCAATTGTCGACACGCTGGCGAATCTGACCGGTTGGCAGGCCGTTGATGGTTTCAAAGAGGGCGAACCGCCGGAGAGTGAAATTGGCGTGGCGATCATCGACTGCGGCGGCACGCTGCGCTGTGGGATCTATCCCAAACGTCGCATACCCACGGTAAATATTCACGCCACGGGGAAATCCGGTCCACTGGCCCAGTACATTGTCGAAGATATCTATGTCTCTGGCGTGAAAGAAGAAAACATTACCGTTGTCGGTGAAGCATCCATTGCGCCGCAACCTGCAAGCAGCACTATCGGTCGCGATTACGACGCCAGTAAAAAGATTACTGAACAAAGCGATGGTCTGTTGGCAAAAGTCGGGATGGGCATGGGGTCAGCCGTTGCTGTCCTGTTCCAGGCCGGTCGCGACACTATTGATACCGTTCTGAAAACCATTCTGCCATTTATGGCGTTCGTCTCGGCGCTGATCGGCATCATCATGGCTTCTGGTCTGGGAGACTGGATAGCCCATGGACTCGCACCGCTCGCCAGCCACCCGCTGGGACTGGTGACGCTGGCGCTGATTTGCTCTTTCCCGCTGCTGTCGCCTTTCCTCGGCCCTGGTGCGGTCATCGCCCAGGTTATCGGGGTGCTGATCGGCGTACAGATTGGCCTGGGGAACATCCCTCCCCATCTGGCGCTACCGGCCTTGTTTGCCATTAATGCGCAAGCCGCATGCGACTTTATTCCCGTGGGGTTATCGCTGGCCGAAGCGCGTCAGGACACGGTCCGCGTCGGCGTGCCATCCGTCCTGGTAAGCCGCTTCCTGACCGGCGCGCCTACCGTTCTCATCGCCTGGTTTGTATCCGGCTTTATTTACCAATAAGAGGCACTCAAAAATGACCGTGATTTATCAAACCACCATCACCCGCATCGGCCAAAGCGCCCCGGACGCACTCTGCGACCAGATGTTAATTACCTTTCGTGAAGGCGCGCCAGCGGATATTGAAGAGTTTTGCTTCATCCATTGCCACGGCGCTCTGAACGGATCTTTGCACGCCGGGATCCAGTTTGAACTGGGCCAACATCACTACCCGGTCACCGCCGTTGGCAGCGTGGCGGAACAAAACTTACGTGAACTGGGGCATATCACCCTACGTTTTGACGGACTCAGCGAAGCGGAATTCCCTGGCACCGTACATGTGGCGGGCCCTGTACCGGACGATATCGCGCCGGGCTGTATTTTGAAGTTTGTTGCTTAAGATTGAAGGAGAAAAAGATGAATCAGGTTGCCGTTGTCATTGGTGGAGGCCAGACCCTGGGAGCGTTCCTTTGCCGTGGGCTTGCGACAGAAGGATACCGCGTCGCGGTGGTGGATATTCAAAGCGATAAAGCCGCCAACGTCGCGCAGGAGATTAACGCCGAGTTTGGCGCAGGCACAGCGTACGGTTTTGGCGCTGATGCCACCAGCGAACAGAGCGTGCTGGCACTATCACGCGGAGTGGATGAAATATTTGGTCGCGTCGACCTGCTGGTTTACAGCGCGGGTATCGCTAAAGCCGCGTTCATCAGCGACTTTCAGCTTGGGGATTTCGACCGCTCGCTGCAGGTGAATCTGGTCGGTTACTTCCTCTGCGCCCGTGAATTCTCGCGCCTGATGATCCGCGATGGCGTTCAGGGACGCATTATCCAGATCAACTCCAAATCAGGGAAAGTAGGCAGTAAACACAATTCGGGCTACAGCGCGGCAAAATTTGGCGGCGTGGGTTTAACCCAATCGCTGGCGCTGGATCTGGCGGAATACGGGATTACCGTCCATTCGCTGATGCTCGGCAACCTGTTGAAATCACCGATGTTCCAGTCATTATTACCGCAGTACGCTACCAAACTGGGCCTTAAGCCGGATGAAGTAGAGCAGTATTACATTGATAAGGTTCCGCTCAAACGCGGCTGCGATTATCAGGACGTGCTGAACATGCTGCTGTTTTATGCCAGTTCGAAAGCCTCTTACTGCACCGGACAATCGATTAACGTCACCGGCGGTCAGGTGATGTTCTAAGAGGTATGACTGCCCGGTGGCGCTGTGCTTACCGGGCCTACGAATATTATGTAGGCCGGATTAGGCGCAGCCGTCATCCGGCAAAATCAAAGGAGCGCATTATGGTTTCCGCACTGATTACCGTCGCCGCCATCGCCTGGTGCCTGCAACTGGCGCTTGGTGGCTGGCAAATATCCCGCTTTAACCGCGCGTTCGATAAACTTTGTCAGCGGGGTCGGGTGGGCGTGGGTCGTTCCGGCGGACGGTTTAAACCGCGCGTGGTCGTCGCCATCGCGCTTGATGAGCAACAGCGGGTTACCGATACGTTATTTATGAAAGGTCTTACCGTATTCGCCAGCCCCGGCAAAATTGCCACCATAATGGGCAAACATCTTGATGATTTACAGCCTGATGTGATCTTTCCCCATGATCCGTTAGCGCAGAATGCACTATCATTGGCGCTTAAACTGAAACATGGGTAATTTCGTTGTGAATGCTAATAGCTTGCGAAATTATCATTTTGCAACCTAAATAAGTCAGGGTAATCACGCCTATGAAACCTCGTCAGCGTCAGGCTGCCATTCTGGAGCACCTGCAAAAGCAGGGAAAATGCTCGGTTGAAGAACTGGCCCACTACTTTGACACGACCGGCACAACCATTCGCAAAGACCTGGTCATTCTGGAAAATGCTGGAACCGTCATTCGTACCTATGGCGGCGTAGTGTTGAACAAAGATGAATCTGACCCGCCCATCGATCACAAAACCCTAATTAACACGCATAAAAAAGAGCAGATCGCTGAAGCCGCCGTCCGTTATATCCATGATGGCGACTCCATCATTCTGGATGCGGGCAGCACCGTATTGCAGATGGTGCCGATGCTTACCCGCTTTAGCAACATCACCGTCATGACCAACAGTCTGCACATTGTTAATGCCCTTTCGGAGCTGGACAACGAGCAAACCATCCTGATGCCTGGCGGGACCTTTCGCAAAAAATCTGCGTCATTTCACGGTCAACTGGCAGAAAACGCCTTTGAGCAATTCAGCTTTGATAAACTCTTCATGGGGACCGACGGTATTGACCTCAATGCCGGCGTGACCACCTTTAATGAGGTCTTTAGCGTCAGTAAAGCGATGTGCAATGCCGCTCGCGAAGTGATTCTGATGGCTGACTCCTCAAAATTTGGGCGTAAAAGCCCTAATGTTGTGTGCAGTCTGGAAAGCGTTGACAAGCTGATTACCGATGCAGGTATAGACCCTGCATTTCGTCAGGCGCTGGAAGCAAAAGGGATTGAAGTAATCATAACCGGAGAAACCAATGAGTGATGCACTACTGAACGCGGGCCGTCAGACGTTAATGCTGGAACTGCAGGAAGCCAGTCGACTGCCGGAGCGACTGGGCGATGATTTTGTCCGCGCCGCCAATACTATCATCCACTGTGAAGGCAAAGTCATTGTCTCCGGGATTGGCAAATCAGGCCATATTGGCAAAAAAATTGCTGCGACCCTCGCCAGTACCGGCACCCCTGCCTTTTTTGTGCATCCGGCGGAAGCGCTGCATGGCGACTTAGGCATGATTGAAAGCCGCGACGTGATGCTGTTTATCTCTTACTCCGGCGGCGCGAAAGAGCTGGATCTCATCATTCCGCGCCTGGAAGACAAATCCGTCGCCCTGCTGGCCATGACCGGAAAACCAACCTCGCCGCTGGGCCTGGCGGCCAAAGCCGTGCTGGATATTTCTGTTGAACGTGAAGCCTGCCCAATGCGCCTGGCGCCGACCTCCAGCACCGTCAACACGCTGATGATGGGCGACGCGCTGGCAATCGCCGTGATGCAGGCGCGCGGCTTTAACGAAGAAGATTTTGCCCGCTCGCATCCGGCCGGCGCGCTGGGCGCTCGTCTGTTAAATAAAGTGCATCACCTGATGCGCCGTGACGATGCCATTCCGCAGGTAACGCTGACCACCAGCGTCATGGACGCGATGCTGGAACTCAGCCGCACGGGTCTTGGTCTGGTGGCTGTCTGTGATGACGCGTCACTGGTGAAAGGCGTCTTCACTGACGGCGACCTGCGCCGCTGGCTGGTTGGCGGCGGCGCGCTCACCACGCAGGTTAGCGAAGCAATGACCCATAATGGCATTACGCTGCAGGCACAGAGCCGCGCGATTGACGCCAAAGAGATCCTGATGAAACGCAAAATCACTGCCGCACCGGTGGTAGATGAAAACGGGAAACTCACCGGCGCTATCAACCTGCAGGATTTCTATCAGGCCGGTATTATCTAATCCTTCAGCCCCAGGCGTTTCGCCAGCCGGTGCAGGTTGGCGACGTCTGTTTCCAGCGCCCGCGCGCTTGCCGCCCAATTGTGATTATTTTGCGCCAAGGCCCGGCGGATCATCTCTCGCTGAAATGACTCCGTTGCCTCACGCAAATTGTGATGCTGCGGGATCTCTGCCACGACGTCCGGCTGCGGTACAGGGCTTTCATCCTGCAAGGCAAAATGCTGTGCCTCCAGCACCACTTCATCCCCTGCCCGGGTGGCCCTTGCCAGCACAACCGCCCGGTGAATGGCATGTTCCAGCTCGCGCACGTTTCCGGGCCAGCCGTAATTCAGCAGATGATTACGCGCGCCGGGGCTTAACACAACGCGGGAAAGTCCCAGCCGCAGCCGACATTGCTCGCAAAAATAGCCTGCCAGCAGCACTACATCTTCGCCGCGCTCACGCAGTGGCGGCACGGAAAGGGGAAAAACGCTCAGGCGATGAAACAGATCCGCGCGAAAATTCCCCGCCAGCACCTCTTCGCGTAAATCACGATTGGTCGCCGCCAGTACGCGCACGTCAACGCGCAGGCTGCGATCGTCCCCTACGCGCTGAATATCGCCATACTGCAATACGCGCAGCAGCTTGGCCTGCAGCGCCAGCGAGAGTTCGCCGATCTCGTCGAGAAACAGCGTGCCGTTATCCGCCATTTCAAACTTACCGCTACGATTACTGATAGCCCCGGTAAAAGCCCCTTTTACGTGACCAAAAAGTTCACTTTCCGCCACGCTTTCGGGCAACGCCGCGCAGTTGAGATACACCAGCGGATTCACCGCACGCGGCGAACCTTCATGAATCGCTTTGGCTACCAACTCCTTCCCGGTCCCGGTTTCGCCGCTGATCAGTACGTTGAGATCGGACCCTGCCACAATCTCAATCTCTTTTTTCAACTGCATCATATTGGGCGACAGGCCAATCATCTGGGTTTCCGTCACCTGCTCGAAAGCCGTCGACGAACCCGGCAGCATATTCTGGCTTTCCAGTTGTTCAATCAGCAACGCATTACTCAGCGCCCCCGCAGCCAGAGCGGCAATTAGCCTAAGCTCTTCATCGCTGAAGACATCGAACTGATCGGGCTCCATGCCATCCAGCGTTAACGCGCCAATCAGACTTTGTCCGGCAAACAGCGGCAACCCGATGCAGGCATGCACTTTCAGGCTCTCCTGACCCGGGATTAACCCGTCATAAGGATCGGGCAGATCGCTGTCGGCAGGAAAACGTACCACGTCCCCGGCGCGGGCAATCGCCTCCAGCCGCGGATGTCCCTCCAGCGTGAAGCGACGGCCGAGGACATCCTGCGCCAGGCCATCGATAGCCAGCGGGATAAACTGTCGCGACTCGTAGCGCAGCAGTGCCGATGCGTCGCACTCCAGCACCTGGCGCAAGGTCGTGATCAGGCGCTGAAAACGGTCCTGATGACCGATACCGCTTTGTAATTCAATGGCGATACCCGCCAGCACATCTACTGAAAAGCTCATGGCAACCTCATTGTCATTTTGACAATTCATATTGTCATATTGACAATAAAATAAACAGTCATTTTGACTACCACTTTATAGGCAATAAATAATAAATCATTAAAAATCAAACAATTAAAAAGTTGGCACACAACCTGCAATTAACAAAATATCTTTTTAGAAAAACGCTGAATTAATTGAGGTTGCTATGTCTATTCTGGTTAAAAATAATATTCATTGGGTTGGCCAACGTGACTGGGAAGTACGTGATTTCCACGGGACTGAATACAAAACGCTGCGCGGTAGCAGCTACAACAGCTATCTCATCCGTGAAGAAAAAAACGTGCTGATCGATACAGTAGACCATAAGTTTAGCCGTGAATTCGTGCAGAACCTGCGCAGTGAAATTGACCTCGCGGATATCGACTACATCATCATTAACCACGCGGAAGAAGATCACGCTGGTGCGCTGACCGAACTGATGTCCTGCATCCCGGACACGCCAATTTACTGCACCGCTAACGCGATTGATTCCATCACCGGCCACCACCATCATCCGGAGTGGAACTTCAACGTGGTGAAAACCGGTGATTCTCTGGACATCGGCAACGGCAAACAACTGATCTTTGTTGAAACGCCGATGCTGCACTGGCCTGACAGCATGATGACCTACATGACCGGCGATGCGGTACTGTTCAGTAACGATGCCTTCGGCCAGCATTACTGCGACGAACGTCTGTTCAATGATGAAGTTGACCAGACCGAACTGTTCGAACAATGCCAACGCTACTACGCCAACATCCTGACCCCGTTCAGCCGTCTGGTGACGCCGAAAATCACTGAGATCCTCGGCTTCAACCTGCCGGTCGATATGATTGCCACCTCCCACGGTGTGGTATGGCGCGACAACCCAACGCAGATCGTTGAGCTATACCTGAAATGGGCGGCCGATTATCAGGAAGACCGCATCACCATCTTCTACGACACCATGTCCAACAACACCCGCATGATGGCGGACGCCATTGCCCAGGGCATCAATGAAGTTGACCCGAACGTGGCGGTGAAAATCTTTAACGTCGCCCGTAGCGACAAAAACGACGTCCTGACCAACGTCTTCCGTTCTAAAGGCGTACTGGTCGGTACTTCCACCATGAACAACGTGATGATGCCGAAAATCGCCGGACTGGTGGAAGAGATGACCGGCCTGCGTTTTCGTAACAAACGCGCCAGCGCCTTTGGTTCTCACGGCTGGAGCGGCGGCGCAGTTGACCGCCTGTCCACCCGTTTACAAGATGCCGGTTTTGAAATGTCGCTTAGCCTGAAGGCGAAATGGCGTCCGGATCTGGATGCGCTGGAACTGTGTCGTCAGCACGGTCGTGAAATTGCACGTCAGTGGGCGCTTGCTCCGCTACCGGAAACGACCGTCAAAGCGGCAACCAAAGAAGAAGAGTGCGCTTGTGCCGCTGCGGCTGCGGCTGACCTCGGCCCAAGCATGCAGTGCAGCGTGTGCCAGTGGATTTACGATCCAGCAAAAGGCGAACCGTTGCAGGATGTCGCGCCAGGTACCCCATGGAGCGATGTGCCGGATAACTTCCTGTGCCCGGAATGTTCATTAGGTAAAGACGTCTTCGACGTACTGGCAACGGAGGCAAAATGAGCCACGGAATTGTCATTATTGGTTCGGGCTTCGCCGCCCGCCAGTTAGTCAAAAATATCCGTAAACAGGATGCAACTGTTCCGTTGACCCTGATTGCCGCTGACAGCATGGATGAGTACAACAAGCCCGATCTCAGCCACGTTATCAGTCAGGCACAGCGTGCAGACGACCTCACCCGCCAGTCGGCGGGGGAGTTTGCCGAACAGTTTAATTTGCGCCTGTTCCCCTACACCTGGGTGACCGACATCGACACCGATGCCCACATCGTGAAAAGTCAGGACCAACAGTGGCAGTACGACAAGCTGGTGCTGGCGACGGGGGCTTCAGCCTTTGTGCCTCCAGTTACCGGACGTGAGTTAATGCTCACATTGAACAGCCAGCAAGAATACCGCGCCTGTGAAACGCAACTGCGTGATGCCCAGCGGGTACTCATTGTCGGCGGCGGTCTGATTGGCAGTGAGCTGGCGATGGATTTTTGTCGTGCCGGTAAAGCGGTAACGCTTATCGACAATGCCGCCAGCATTCTGGCCTCGCTGATGCCACCGGAAGTCAGCAGTCGCTTACAGCATCGTCTGACCGATATGGGTGTGCATCTGCTGCTGAAATCACAGCTTCAGGGTCTGGAAAAAACTGAATCGGGTATTCGCGCCACGCTCGATCGTAGTCGCCGCGTAGAAGTCGATGCGGTGATCGCCGCCACCGGTCTGCGCCCGGAAACGGCGCTGGCGCGTCGTGCCGGATTGAGCATTAATCGTGGCGTCTGCGTCGACAGCTATCTGCAAACCAGCCACCCGGACATTTATGCCCTCGGCGACTGTGCGGAAATTAACGGTCAGGTGCTGCCGTTCCTGCAGCCGATTCAACTGAGCGCCATGTATCTGGCGAAAAACCTGCTCGGCGGCAATGCTCCGCTGAAGCTACCTGCCATGCTGGTAAAAGTTAAAACGCCGGAACTGCCATTGCATCTGGCGGGGGAAACCCAGCGGCGCGATCTGAACTGGCATATTGCCGCGGAAGCGCAAGGTATGGTGGCCAGAGGAATGAACGACGAAGGCCAGCTATGTGCGTTTGTGGTCAGTGAAGACCGGATGAAAGAGGCCTTTGCGCTGCTGAAAACATTGCCCTTGTAAGTCTGTGGTGCCGGATGGCGCCGCGCCTTATCCGGCAATGCTGCTACTGATTTATTAACCTCACGCACATGGACGTGCGTTGCCACTTGTCGGTATGCCCCGACATGTTTTTCTTGCCCCGCCAGTCCCGGGGCTTTTTTTTATTTTTGCGCCAACCAGCGCGCCGCGGCAATCACGCCCTGCCCCAGCGATAATCCCCCATCACCCGCCGGTAAACGCTGCGGGAACAGTAAGGTGAAATCAGCCAGATAAAATGCCAGCCGCGATGACAACAAACGGTTATGCATCACGCCACCGCTGAATACTAACGTCTTAACGCCACGCGCTTCAGCCTGCTCACGCATCAGCGTGGCAAACCCACACGCCAGCGCATCATGAAACGCCCACGCTCTTGCTGCAGGCGCCCCCTGCCAGTTCAGCCATTGCTGCCAAAAAACAGCCAGGTCAAGCTCATTACCTTGCAAGGGGATTGTTACCGGATGCTCAACGCCTTCACATTGCGATGCCAGTGCCTCCAGCGCGCAGGCAGCCTCGCCTTCATAGCTCAGCGAAGTCGGTGCGCACTGGAGCGCGGCGGCAACGGCATCAAACAGCCGTCCGCACGATGACGCCAGCGGCGCATTGATCCCCCGCTCAATGGCGCGTGTCAGCACGTTCCAGTTTTGCTGTTGCAGCGCCGATGTTTCCGGGAATCGCTGCCAGTCAGGGACAAAACGCAGACACTGCGCGAGCAGGTTACGCCACGGCTGCTTTGCCGCCAGATCGCCGCCCGCCAGCGCGACCGCGGGTAAGCCGCCCAGGTGTTCGCATTCACGATAGTTGACCCGCAAACACTCTCCGCCCCACAGCGCGCCGTTTGCCCCCATGCCGATACCGTCTACCGTCAGAGCGATAACATCTCCACAGTCCAGCGGCCAACCGTGCTCGGCCATACACGCAGCGGCATGCGCATGGTGATGCAGCACCGTTTCGCTCGGCAGATTCATCTCACTGGCCCACAGGCTGGAAACATAGCCGGGGTGGGCGTCATGCACGATACGCTGTGGCGTAAAGTCATAAATGTTCTGGATCAGGCGCAGCGCATCACGCCACTGCTGCTGGATGCCGTCATCGCTGAGATCACCCAAATGCTGACTGATAACCGCCTGTTCGCCACGTACCAGACAGAAGGTATTTTTTAGATCCGCACCTAAACACAGCATCGGCGGCACGTCACGAAAACCCGGCGGCAACGCGACCGCATCCGGCACGTAACCCCGCGAGCGGCGCAGCATTTCCCCGCTTTCACGCACCACGGAGTCATCCATGCGCTGCACAATTTCGCGGTTATGCAGCAGGAAACCGTCGGCAATTTCGCGTAAATCTTCCAGCGCCTGCGCGTTGGTAATGGCTGGCGGCCTGCCGCTGAGGTTGCCGGAGGTCATTACCAGCGGGCACTGCATCTCTTGTAACAGGAGATGCTGCAACGGATTCGCTGGCAGCATAACGCCAACTTCCGTTAACCCTGGCGCTATTCCCTCGCTCAATGCCGCTACATAGCGTTTTTGCACCAACACGATCGGCGCGGAAGGGGTGGTTAACAGACGACGCGCAGCTTCAGGCAGTCCGTCGTCAGCAGGCAACATCACCGCCAACGGCTTAGCCGGGCGATGTTTACGCAACCGGAGCAGCGCCACAGCATTATCATTTTGCGCATCGCAGACCAGATGAAAACCGCCAATGCCTTTCACCGCGACAATGCCGCCCGCTTTTAGCAACGCTACCGCCGCCTGCAGCGCCTCTTCTTTTTCCGCTCGCTCACCCGCGCTTAGCCACTCAAGATGTGGACCACATTGCGGGCAGGCAACGGGTTGGGCGTGAAAGCGACGGTCATAGGGATCGCGATACTCTGTATCGCATTGCGCACAGAGAGGGAAGGACGCCATCACGGTAAACGGACGGTCGTACGGCATGGCGCGGATAATCGTAAAACGCGGACCACAATGGGTACAGTTGATGAAGGGGTAGCGATAGCGACGTTCGCCGGGGGTGTTCATTTCAACAAGGCATTCGGGACAGGTCGCGGCGTCCGGGACAATTTGCGTATTCATCGTACCGCCTGCACTTTGGCGAATCGAGAAATCGGCAGGCTGCTGCGTCCAGGCGAATGGTTCGCTCTCAATGCTATCAATGCGCGCCAGCGGCGGACAATGTTGATGTAATTGCGCAATAAACTCCGCCGGATCTTCCTGTAAGCGCACCACCACACCGTCACCGTCGTTGCACACGTCGCCATGCAGTTGCAGGCGCTGCGCCAGTTGCCAGACGAAGGGGCGAAACCCGACGCCCTGTACCTTGCCGCGAATACGCAGTTGTACGCCGGAGTGGTTATTGATTGTCATTATGTCCTTCCCGCAGTCATCTATCCCGGTTTGCCGGATGGCGCTACGCTTATCAGGCCTACGTGGATGCGAAAAGTAGGCCGGATAAGGCGAAGCCGCCATCCGGCATAAGTACTACCGTATTTTACGCGGATTTTTAGCGATCAGAACAGCAAAGATGCGGTGGAGTCCAGCGCCGCGCGGCGGCGTTTTTCAGCGCTCAGTTGCTCAAGCTTATTGCGATCCACATAAATCAGCGCGTGAGTCGGGCAGACTTCCATACAGGCAGGACCCGCTTCGCGGTGGTGGCACAGGTCGCACTTGTTGGCTTCGGCTTTTTCTGCACGAACGTTCAGGCCCGCGCCGCTGTTACGCACAACCGGACGCACGACAACTTCCATTGCCCCATAAGGACACGCCACCACGCAGGTTTTACAGCCAATGCAGCGTTCCTGCATCACATGGACAAAGCCTTTATCACGGCTGATTGCTCCGTTCGGACAGACGTTAGCGCACGGCGCGTCTTCACACTGGCGGCACAGCGTCGCCGTGGAGACGTTAACGCCTTTGATGACGTGAATGCGGGGTAAAAAGGTTTCAGGGGTCAGCGATGCGCAGTCCTGGTTATCCTGATGGGATACTACGCAGGCCACTTCACAGGTACGGCAACCAATGCATTTATTGGCGTCTGCAATGATGAAACGGTTCATCAATTTCTCCAGCAATGACAGATTATCTGCCGAAGTATTCACGAATCGTGCCAAATTTTAATGCACTGTTATTAAAGGGTTTTTATTTTGATGGATGTGAGAATGGTGTGTCATCGTCACTAGTGACGATGACACATGACAGCCGTCAGCGCGAAACGTATGGCGCAACAGAATCGCGCTGAATGAGTTCCCCGGTGAAGATTTTTGGCGGCGTAAATGCCCCGTCACCCAGCATAAATATCAGGCGACCAATCGTTTCCTGGATCATTTCCGTCACCGGAATTTTGACGCTGGAAAGCGCCGGAATAGTGTATGGCGCGATGGCGATATCATCGAAACCAATCACCGACACCTGGGCAGGCACACGGATACCCTGATCATGCAACTGCTTCATCGCGCCTATCGCCATATCATCATTGCTGGCCACCAGCGCGGTAAAATTGATCTTGCGTGAAAGCAAGGTATCAACGCCCGCCGCACCGCAGGCTGGCGTCCACTTTCCTTTGACAATCAAATCATTATTTAGCGAAATGCCATGCGCAGCCAGCGCGTCTTTATAGCCTGAGAGTCGTTCCACGCCGGTAGGCGAATCCATCGAGCCGGTAATAAAACCAATCTCCTGGTGCCCGGCGGCAATCAACTGCGCAACGGCGTTAAAGCTGGTTTGTTTTTGATCGCACCAGACGCTGTGGCTACTGTTTTTACGCAGCCGTCGATTAAGCACCATAATCGGCTGGGCGTGCGCGTCAATGATCTCGTCTATTTCATCCACGCTGAGAAAACGCGGATAGATCATAATCGCGTCACAGCGCAGGTCGAGTAAGTACTGGATCGCCTGACGCTCTTCCTCTGCGCTATGTTTACCATCAGCCAGCAACAACTGGCGCCCCTTATCCTCCGCCATCCGCGCGGTGTGAAACAGCAGCTCGCTGAAATAGACGCCATGATAAAGAGTATTGGTCACCACCAGACCCAGCGTCTGCGTGGTCTTCGCCGCCAGGCTGCGCGCCAGTAAATTAGGGCGGTAACCACTCTCTTCAATGGCCTGAAACACACGGTCTTTGGTTTCCTGGCTGACGTAACCGTTCCCGGAAAGCACCCGGGAAACCGTCGCTTTCGACACCCCGGCCCGCTTCGCCACCTCCAGCATCGTGGTCATAGTACTCATCCCTTTGCTCTTAATGTGACGCAGTGTACTGCACCGTTTCGCCGCTGTCCTCGCTGCTAAAACGCGGCGCCTGACATCTGGTGATCATCATCACAATTATAAAAACAATAAAAATTAATCCTTGTTTAAAGAATATAAATTAAACATGATTTTGTGGAACCGGTTTCCTATCTGAGTTTCATCAACTCAGAAACGTGACCTGCGCAAACGGATAAAACATAACGTACCCTACTGATAAAACAGGATTAAATCCGATGTCCAAGAATTATGCAGCGCTGGCGCGCTCCGTTGTGACGGCTCTGGGAGGCGTCGACAACATCACAGCAGTGACCCACTGTATGACCCGTTTGCGTTTCGTTATCAAAGATGATGCGCAGGTCGATAGCGCGACGCTGAAAACGCTTCCTGGCGTGCTGGGCGTAGTACGTAACGATAATCAGTGTCAGGTGATCATCGGCAACACCGTTTCACAGGCGTATCGCGAAGTTGTCAGCCTGCTACCTGCCAACATGCAACCTGCTGAGCCGCAAACCAAACCCCGGCTGACGCTGAAACGGATTGGCGCGGGGATCCTCGATGCGCTGATCGGCACGATGTCACCGCTGATCCCGGCAATTATCGGTGGATCAATGCTCAAGCTGCTGGCAATGGTTCTGGAAATGACCGGCGTGCTGGTGAAAGGATCGTCCACCCTCACCATTCTGACCGTTATCGGCGACGGCGCATTTTTCTTCCTGCCGCTGATGGTCGCCGCTTCGGCAGCCATCAAATTCAAAACCAACATGTCGCTGGCAATTGCTATTGCGGGTGTGCTGGTCCATCCCAGTTTTATCGATCTGATGGCAAAAGCCGCGCAGGGTGAGCACGTTGAGTTCGCCCTGATCCCGGTGACGGCGGTCAAATACACCTACACTGTGATCCCGGCACTGGTCATGACCTGGTGTCTGTCATATATCGAACGTTGGGTGGATCGTATCACGCCGGCAGTGACCAAAAACTTCCTCAAACCGATGCTGATCGTGCTGATCGCCGCCCCGCTCGCGATCGTTTTAATCGGCCCGATTGGTATCTGGATCGGTAGCGCAATTTCAGCGCTGGTCTATACCATTCACGGCTATCTCGGCTGGCTGTCGGTCGCCATTATGGGCGCATTGTGGCCGCTGTTGGTGATGACGGGTATGCACCGCGTGTTTACGCCCACCATTATCCAGACCATTGCCGAAACCGGTAAAGAAGGCATGGTGATGCCCTCTGAAATCGGCGCCAATCTGTCGCTGGGCGGTTCATCGCTGGCGGTGGCATGGAAAACCAAAAACCCGGAACTGCGTCAGACAGCGTTAGCGGCCGCCGCTTCAGCCATCATGGCAGGCATTTCCGAACCCGCGCTGTACGGCGTGGCGATCCGTCTGAAACGCCCACTGATTGCGAGCCTAATCAGCGGTTTTATCTGCGGTGCCGTTGCCGGTATGGCTGGACTGGCGAGTCATTCCATGGCGGCCCCTGGCCTGTTCACCAGCGTCCAGTTTTTCGATCCGGCTAATCCGATGACCATTGTCTGGGTGTTTGGCGTGATGGCGCTGGCGGTCGTGCTTTCCTTTGTATTAACACTGATTCTCGGCTTTGAAGATATTCCTGTCGAAGATGCTGCCGCGCAGGCCAGAAAAAATCAGGCCGCACAAGCGGGCAATATCAATGGAGCCAGTATTTGACTGGCATGAACTGAGGTTAACTATGTCTGTTTTTCCGCAAGGATTTTTATGGGGCGGCGCGCTGGCCGCCAACCAGTCTGAAGGGGCATACCGGGAAGGCGGTAAAGGGCTGACCACCGTCGATATGATCCCCCATGGCGAACACCGGATGCCGGTTAAACTGGGTCAGGAGAAGCGCTATACGCTTCAGGACGACGAATTTTATCCCAGCCATCAGGCGATCGACTTTTATCATCGCTACAAGGAAGATATTGCGCTGATGGCGGAAATGGGGTTTACGGTTTTTCGCACCTCAATAGCCTGGAGTCGTCTCTACCCTAACGGCGACGAAGTGGCGCCTAATGAAGAAGGTATCGCTTTTTACCGGGACGTTTTTGCCGAGTGTAAAAAATACGGTATTGAGCCGTTAGTCACGCTATGTCACTTCGATGTGCCCATGCATCTGGTTACCGGGTACGGCTCCTGGCGGAACCGCAAAATGGTGGAGTTCTTTACCCGTTACGCCCGCACCTGCTTCGAAGCCTTTGACGGTCTGGTGAAATACTGGCTGACGTTCAACGAAATCAACATCATGCTGCACAGCCCTTTTTCAGGGGCCGGGTTGGTGTTTGAAGAGGGGGAAAATCAGGATCAGGTGAAATATCAGTCCGCCCACCACGAACTGATTGCCAGTGCCCTGGCGACGAAAATCGCCCATGAAGTAAATCCGCAAAATCGGGTCGGCTGCATGCTGGCGGGCGGTAATTTTTATCCTTATTCCTGTAAACCAGAAGATGTGTGGACCGCGCTGGAAAAAGACCGCGAAAACCTGTTCTTTATTGATGTGCAGGCGCGCGGGGCTTATCCCGCCTACTCCGCCCGGGTGTTTCGCGAAAAGGGCGTGACGATAGAAAAAGCCGCGGAAGATGACGACATCCTGAAGAACACCGTCGATTTCGTCTCGTTTAGCTATTACGCATCACGCTGCGCCTCCGCTGACATGAACACGGGCAACACCAGCGCTGCCAACGTAGTGAAATCACTGCGTAATCCGTACATTGCCGCCAGCGAATGGGGCTGGGGTATCGATCCGCTTGGCCTGCGCATCACGATGAATATGATGTATGACCGTTATCAGAAGCCGCTGTTTCTGGTGGAAAACGGGCTGGGGGCGAAAGATGAAATGGATGCCAACGGCGAGATCAATGACGACTATCGCATTCGCTATTTACGCGAACACATCCGCGCCATGGCTGACGCCATTGAAGATGGTGTGCCGCTAATGGGTTACACCACCTGGGGCTGCATCGATCTGGTTTCCGCCTCAACCGGCGAGATGAGCAAGCGTTACGGTTTTGTGTATGTAGACCGGGACGATGCGGGCCAAGGCACGCTGGTGCGTACCCGCAAAAAATCATTCTGGTGGTACAAAAAAGTGATCGCCAGTAACGGGGCCGATCTGGCGTAATTCCCCAGCCGGAGGGTTTTGTAATCCTCCGGCAGAATCACCTATTTTCATTTCATGAATTGCATTCCAAATGTGGAATCTTCCTTCCAGTTTCCGGTTTGCTCTTGCGCATTTTTACTGGCATTTTATTCAGTAGTTTTGCTCTTATCCGTTCACCACAAGGAAGCGTTCATGTCTGATGAAAATGGCACAACAGCAGTGGTTATCACCAAACCCGTACGTCGTTTGAAAGTGGGCTATGTCAGAAAACGCCATGAAGATCGTAATACGGGTTTCACGCTCCGTATCAGTCGGCATGCCTCGCTAACGCTGAACGGCGACTGGCTGGAACAAGCGGGATTCCCTACCGGGACGGCAGTGAATGTTTCGGTGATGCAGGGGAAATTAATTATCGAGCAGGCAAGTGAAGAACAGAGTGTGTGAGGCTCAAAACAGGCCGGATGCCACTGGCATCCGGCGTTGGTAAGGTTACTCTTCTGGCGCTTCTAACCAGGAAAATCCACCGTGGCCTTCCCATCCGGCTAATCGTTGATAGACGGTCTCGACCGCATCTTTGATCGGCTGCGTCATCGGGTAATAAAAACCGACAATATCCGGCTGAATGCCGAGGAAGATCACCTCGCCAACATCCTCTTTTAGCTGATCGACCAGATAGTTCAGCGGCATGTTGTGGGTGGTCATCATGAACATTTCAGCAATATCATCCGGGTCGATAATGCGGATTTCACCCGGGTTTAACCCCATGTCGGTGGCATCCACAATCAACAGACGCTGCGGGCGCAGTTCACGGATAGCGACGATATCGTTTTCCGGCGCGCTGCCGCCGTCGATGACAACCCAGTTGCCCTGAGGATTGGCAGCGCACATTTCCGCCAGTAGCGGACCCGCGCCGTCATCGCCCATCATGCTGTTGCCGACACAAAGTAAAACGTCAGTCACGGTGTCTCCTCACCATCAGATAGATGGCGCTTTCCTGGTGAATATCATGCAGCATGCTGAGCATCAGCTTGCTCCACTCCTGCTGCTGCGGAGTCTGCACGGCGCGCGCATCATCAAACGCGCGCGCCAGCATTTGCACATGGTTGAAATCGATGACGATCTCGCCATACTTCGGCACGCCTTCCATTTTCCGCCGGGCTTCGCTGCCCTCGGCAAGGGTGGCTATCCACGCCAGATATTCATCCCACGGACAGGTTAACGCCGCTTCCAGGCAATCGATGATCCCAAGGTGGTGACCAATCGCCAGGCTGTAATAGACAACCTGCTGCGCCTCTGCGGGCGTCGCATCGTTCTCATCAATAAACTTACGGCTCAGTTGACTGAACACCACCGTTTCACTCATCGGATACGCGCCTCTTCGACTACATGGTTAAGATGCGTGACGATTTCGGTCAGACGCGGATCGTTTTCCGCTTCCAGCCAGCGCGCCACCTGATGTTCACCCTGCCCTAACTGCGTCATATAGTCATCAGCAATCTGGCGACCGTAGCGGTAACCCGCCAGACGGCGAGCTTCGCGGTCCACCTTCACACGCAGCGGTTGAACCATATCCGGATGCAGAATTTCAGCGGGCTGTTCGTCCAGTTCACCTGGCGCACGCGCATGAATTTTCTGTTCCAGCAGACCCAGCGCCATCGCAAAACCGTACAGCGTTGCCGCAGGCGTCGGCGGACAGCCAGGAATATACACGTCCACCGGAACGATTTTATCCGTGCCGCCCCATACGCAGTATAAGTCGTGGAAGATACCGCCGCTGTTACCGCAGGCGCCGTAAGAGATACAAATTTTCGGATCCGGCGCAGACTGCCAGGCGCGCAGCGCCGGAGAACGCATCGCGCGGGTTACCGCGCCGGTAAACAGCAGGATATCCGCATGACGCGGCGACGGTACCACTTTGATACCAAAGCGTTCGGCATCAAACAGCGGAGAGAGCGTGGCGAAAATTTCGATTTCGCAGCCGTTGCAGCCGCCGCAGTCCACACGATAAACATACGCTGAACGCTTGATGCTTTTCAGCAGCGATGCTTTCATGCTGGCAATGGATTCATCCACCGTCATCGGTACCGGAATACCGTTGGCGTCACGTGGGCCTAATAAATTGCTCATCAGCTGGCCTCTTTCATATGGCGAGTCAGTTCAATACGGTCAGACGGCACCAGACATTTCTGGCGCTTACAATCCGGGCAGGTCTCAAAGCTTTCACGGTGGTTTTCCGCGCGACTGTCACCGTTGTGCTTGAGCAGCGCAATGGCGTAATCAATCTCTTTTTGTACCGCGAACGGGCGGTTACAGACGCGGCAGTTACACAGCGAAAAGCGAGACTGCTGCAGGAAATCTTCTTTCTTCCATACCGCCAGCTCATATTCCTGCGACAGCTTGATCGCCGCCGTCGGGCAAACTTCTTCGCAGCGGGCGCAGAAGATGCAGCGACCGAGGTTGAACTGCCACGCCAGCTCATTGGTAACCAGATCGGTTTCAACCGTCAGCGCATTGGATGGACACGCATTGACACAGGCCGCGCAGCCAATGCACTGCTGCGGATTGTGCTCGGGTTTACCGCGGAAATTTTTATCGACCGCAATCGGCTCCAGCGGATACGACGACGTCGGCGCCCCGGTTTTGATGACTTTTTTGATAAAGGTAAACATGGCGATTCCTTATTTCAGCGGCGAGTTTTTACGCTCGATGCTGTAGCGCTCAAGTTCTTTGTACGGTACGACTTTGCTCTTCTTCTTACGCACATCGACCACGGTCATACGGTCAGTACAGGAGTAGCAAGGATCGAGGCTACCGATAATCAGCGGGGCATCGGAAACAGTGTTGCCACGCAGCATGTAACGCAGCGTTGGCCAGTTGGCGTAGGTCGCCGCACGGCAGCGCCAGCGATACAGTTTCTGGTTATCGCCGGTCATGCTCCAGTGGATGTCATCGCCGCGCGGCGCTTCGGCAAAGCCCAGCGCGAAGCGGTGAGGAATATAGGTAAAGCCTTCCACCGCCAGCGGGCCGCCCGGCAGGTTGTCCAGACCAAAGTCGATCATGTTTAGTGCGGTATAGACTTCATTGATACGGACTTTAAGACGAGAAATGACGTCGCAACCCTGCTCGCTGTGCACTTCCATCGGCAGCAAACCATAACCCACAAATGGGTGATCGGCGCGGGTGTCACGCGCGTGACCGCTGGCGCGAACCATCGGACCGACGTTACTAAAGTCGCGGGCGATCTCCGGATCCAGACGACCAATACCCACGGTACGCTGTTCCATGTTTGGCGTGCTGAGCAGCATATCGACCAGTTCCTGCACCTCACGACGCATCTGCTGCGCCAGTTGACGGGTCTGGATCATATCGTCTTTCAGCAGGTCACGACGGATACCGCCGATCAGGTTCATACCGTAAGTTTTACGCGCCCCGGTGAGGATCTCCGCCATCTTCATCGACGTTTCACGCACGCGGAAGAACTGCATAAAGCCGGAATCAAAACCGGTGAAGTGACAGGCCAGGCCGAGGTTCAGCAGGTGCGAGTGCAAGCGCTCCACCTCCAGCAGAATGGCGCGGATCATCTGCGCGCGCTCCGGCACCACGATACCCATCGCATTCTCTACGGAGGTGGTATAGGCGGTGCTGTGGGCAAAACCGCAGATGCCGCACACGCGGTCCGACAGGAACGTCACTTCGTTGTAACCCATACGGGTTTCCGCCAGTTTCTCCATGCCGCGGTGGACATAGAACAGACGATAGTCGGCGTCGATGATGTTCTCGCCGTCAACAAACAGACGGAAGTGACCGGGCTCATCGGAGGTCACGTGCAGCGGGCCAATCGGCACCACGTTATTTTTCTTGTCACCCAGTTCGTTGATGAACTCGTAGGTTTCAGCATCGGTGGTCGGCGCCGGGCGCTGACGATAATCCATACTGTCTTTACGCAGCGGATACAGCTCGTCCGGCCAATCATCCGGCAGCACCAGACGACGTTCATCCGGCAAACCGACCGGGATCAAACCGTACATGTCGCGCACTTCACGCTCGCCCCAGACGGCTGCCGGAACGCGTGGCGTCACGGATGGGAATTCCAGCTTATTGGCATCCACTTCAACGCGGACGGTAATCCAGCACTTGGTGCCCTGCTCCATCGACATCACGTAATAAACGGCGTAATGGCCGCACAACTGACGTTCGTCGTTACCAAACAGCACGGACAACCAGCCGCCCTGTTTGTAGTACAGGAACTCAACCACTTCCGGCAGGTAGTTCACCTTGACGGTGATCGTCAGCTGATCTTTGGTCTGCCAGGCTTCATCCAGCACCACGCCCGGAAAGGCCTGGTGCAGAGCGGCGAGATAGTGTTGACCTAATTTTTCTTCAGACATGCTCAAACTCTCTTAAATCACGCCACCAGCAAGGAGACGAACGCTAAAAACGCAAACCCAAAACCGGCCCAGGTCACGCGTGAAGTGGCGCAAAAACGCAGACGCGCCATGCTGTTTTCGAACAAGGCAATGACCAGCACGCCGAGGACCAGCTTGACGACGGCAATCACCAGCGCCAGCAGCAGCCCACCCGCGGTGAAGGTCTCCATCTGTCCCCACGGCAGGAACACGCCGATGAACATTTGCAGAACGACCAGCTGTTTGAGGCTAATACCCCACTTCAGCACCGCAAAACCGCTGCCGCTGTATTCGGTCAATGGACCTTCCTGCAGTTCCTGCTCTGCTTCCGCCAGATCGAACGGCAGTTTGCCCATTTCGATAAAGGTGGCGAAAGCACAGGCGCACAGGGCCAGAATCAGCGGGATGCTGCGCGCAGCAGGCCAGTGGTAAACGGTATCGGCGATATTGCTGATATGGGTTGAACCCGCAACCTGCGCCGCCACCCACAGTCCCAGCAGCAGGATAGGTTCAACCAGCACGCCGAGCATCGCTTCGCGGCTGGCGCCAATCGCAGTAAACGGGCTACCGGTATCCAGGCCAGCGATAGAGAAAAAGAAACGGGCGATGGCGAACAAGTAAATTAAGGTGATCAGATCGCCCAATTGCGGCAGCGGTGAACCAACGGTCACTACCGGCAACGCGGTGGCGATAGTCAGCATCACGCCCACCATCACAAATGGCGTCAGGCGGAAAACCCAGCTGGAATCCGCAGGCGCAATGCTCTGACGGCCCAGCAGTTTGATAATGTCGCGGTATTCCTGCAAAACGCCCGGACCGCGACGATTATGCAAACGCGCACGCGCCACGCGGGTCACACCGGACAGCAGCGGCGCAACGGCAAACAGCACCAGCGCCTGAATTAACGGATATAAAACACTCATTTTCAGGCTCCTCGTGAAACCACAATCACCACCAGCACCGCCAGCTCAATCAACGCCAGGCGACGAAACAGTACCGGGGCGGCCGCATTCTGCCAGCCCGGAACCAGTGATACCGGGTTCAGCCATTTACGCAATTTGAGTACCGGGGCAAAGGCTTCTTTCACCGGCATGGCAAAACCGTGGGCGGTAATGACCATTGACTGCTCGTGATCGTAACCACACACCCATGCCGCACCGCGTGAACGCGACGGCAGACGGTTGCCTTTGAAAATTGCCATGATGATGAACGGCAGCAGCGGACACGCGATCAGCAGCAGCGTGATCATTGGCTGAGAAACGGTGGTGTTCGCGGTTTCCAGCGGCAGTGGAACGGCAGAGGAAATCATCGGCAGCAACCACGGCGCAGCAACGCCGCCAATTACGCAGCAGATAGCCAGCGCAACCACGCTCACGCCCATCAGGATTGGCGCGCAGCAGGCATTTTCAGCTTCCTTCGTGCGCGGCGCGCCAAGGAACGTAACGCCATACACTTTCGCCATACACATCACCGCCAGCGCGCCAGTAATCGCCAGTCCTACCGCCAGCAACGGCCCTAACAGACGACCGACAAACGCGCCGCTGTTGCCAAGCTTAAAGAAGGACTGATAGATGACCCACTCACCGGCAAAACCGTTCAGCGGCGGCAGTGCGGCCATCGCCATCAGGCCAACCAGCATCGCCAGAGAAATAACCGGCATACGTTTACCGATACCGCCCAACTTCTCGATATCACGATGACCGGTACGGAACCAGATGCTGCCAGCACCGAGGAACAGAACGCTTTTGAACAGGCTGTGGTTGACCAGATGGTACAGACCCCCGGTCAAACCCAACGCAATCAGCGCCGGTTGATTCAGTGAAATCCCGGTTACGCCAGCGCCCAGCCCCAGCAGAATAATGCCGATGTTTTCCAGCGTGTGGTACGCCAGCAAACGCTGGATGTTATGTTCCATTAGCGCATACAGACCGCCGACAAATGCGGTGATCATACCCAGCACCAACAGCGTAATGCCCCACCACAGCGGCGCGTTACCGCCCAGCAGCGACAGGGAGAGAATACCCAGCAGACCGACCTTCATGACCACGGTAGAAAACAGTGCCGCAGCCGGCGCGCTGGCGTTGGCGTGTGCCTGCGGCACCCAACCGTGCAGTGGGATAATCCCGGCCAGCAGGCCAAACCCCGCCACGCCCAGCAGCCAGATGTCAGACCCAAGCGGCAGCTCCTGGGTGCGCAGATCGAGCAGACGCAGTTCCAGCGTACCGTAGCGCTGCCACACCAGGTAGCAGGCAATCGCCAACAGCAGCGTGCCGATGCGCCCCAGCGCAAACCACAGCTTGCCTTCTTTACTGCAACCGGTCAGGAACACCGCGCACAGCGCCATGATTTCCGCCATCACCACCAGCGTACCGAGGTTGCTGGCAACCACCGCACATACCGCTGCGGCCATCAGCAGATTCACCAGCAGGCCGTTGGCTTTCACCTGTGGATGGCGATGCCAGTCAATGTTGTACAGGCTGACAAACAGACCGCACAGGCCCAGAGTAATCAGCCAGATAGCGTTCAACGGGGTAATTTGCAGGCTGTGACCAATAAACGGCATCACACCGCTTACCGCCAGCGCGTTGGTCAGCACCATAAAACCCGCGCCAGCCGTACACAAACTGCCAACCGCGCCGCCAACCCCTGCAATCCAGCCGCTCAGCGGTTTATGAAATGAAAACAGAAATGCCAGAACCGCAGCCGCTGTAAACCAGGCCACGCCGCTGTTAATCAGTGAAATTGCGCTCATTTTGCATCTCCACTTTGAGCCTGCTGAAACAAGGTGAGATCGCCGAAGTCGGTATTGAAAGTCAGCTCACGTTTACGTTTGCTGGCGCGGGCGATATCCATGTTGCTCACCAGATGCAGGGCTTTGGTCGGACACATGCGTACGCAGGCCGGACCTTGCTCGTCAAAACTACACAGATCGCATTTCACCGCGATGGCACGAATGCCCGGAACCCAGTCCAGCAGCGTGCTTACGCGAGCTGGAGCTGGCGGAGCCGGCGGCGCTTTTGATGTATTGGCGTTTGCCGGGATATGCAGCGGACGGCTACCGGAAAACTCAATAGCACCGAACGGACAGGCGATCCCGCACAGTTTGCAGCTTACGCACAGGCTTTCATTCAGCTGTACGGCGCCGTCAACGCGATTAATCGCATTAACCGGACAAACGGTAGCGCAAGGCGCATCTTCACACTGGTGGCAAAGCTGCGGCGCGGATTCTTTTTCATTTAACATCACTTTCAGGCGCGGCATTGACTGCAGGCCATGCTGGCGATGTGTCTCTGAGCAGGCGGCTTCACAGGTGTGGCAGCCAATACAAAGAGTGGAGTCAGCAATTACAAAACGATTCACCAGGCATTCCTCAGGTGATAGTCATTTTTGACGAAAACATGTCAGGCAAATGTCATTTCGACATTTTTCGACATGCCCATTCCCTAAACTGTCGTGACGCAGTAGTAACGCCGCGTCATGACAAACGTGGGCAGCACCCGAGGCTTACGCCGGGCTATGTCCCGCAACCAGCTGGCTTAAATTCACCGGCATATTGTTCTCAACCGCGGTGTACAGGCTGTCGTAGACACTGGCGATTTTTTCGAGATAGTGCTCCAGCACCTGCTCGCGATCGCGGTTGCTGATACGCTCATCAACTTTACCGTCGATGGTCAACTGTGCCTGTGCAATCAGTTGTTTATCATCACCCTCTTTCGTTTCGACGTAATACTCGATGGTGTGACTGTTGAAGCCATCCGCCAGCGTGACGTAGATAACGAAGTGTTCAAAAAGGACAAAGCACAGATCTTTGTCCGGCGCGCAGCTCATCGCATGATGCAAACGCGCTTTCGACAGGGTGATCCCCTGAACCAGCGAGTTGCAGTAAATACGCCACTGGTCCTGTAGGCGACGATGCCGTTCAGCGATGTAATCGGCTTTTTCGCTTATTTCCCAAATAGTCATGTCAGGTTACCCGTTTAGCAGAGATGAACAGCCTTAAGCACATTTCATGCCAAAATTAATTTCCTTTATTTTCAAATATATAAAAAATCAAAGACGGGTGACGACGTGTCATTTCGTCATTGTCGTCATTGTCACGGATGAAAAAATTCAACCTGGCATGTTTATTGCTTTTAATACGGCAACTTCATAGGAGGCGGTATGCACGAAATAACCCTCTGCCAAAGAGCACTGGAATTGATTGAACAACAGGCCACGCAACACGGTGCCAAGCGAGTAACTGGGGTCTGGCTCAAAATTGGCGCATTTTCTTGCGTAGAAACCAGCGCTCTCGCCTTTTGTTTTGATCTGGTATGCCGTGGGACCCTTGCAGAAGGTTGTAAACTCCACCTCGAAGAACAAGAAGCAGAATGTTGGTGCGAATCTTGTCAGCAATACGTCACGTTACTGACGCAACGCGTGCGTCGGTGTCCGCAATGCAACAGCGATACGCTGAGAATTGTGGCCGATGATGGTCTACAGATTCGACGAATTGAAATAGGCGACGCCGAAGACTAATTCCGGTGGCACCTGCCAGGCCGGAGAAGACGCTTGCGTCGCCATCCGGCAAAAAGCCTGTAACAAGAAAGAGATCAGGAGTGAGCGATGTGTACGACATGTGGTTGCGCTGAAGGCAACCTTTATATAGAGGGTGATGAGCATAATCCCCACTCGGCGTTTCGCAGCGCGCCATTTGCCCCGGCGGCTCGCCCGGCGCTGAATATTACCGGTGTGAAAACCTCTAATTTCGCACCGAGCCAGACCGCAGAAGGCGACCTGCACTACGGTCATGGCGAGGCGGGTACCCATGCGCCAGGCATGAGCCAGCGCCGTATGCTGGAAGTCGAAATTGACGTGCTGGACAAAAATAACCGCCTGGCCGAACGTAACCGCGCCCGTTTTGCCGCTCGTCAGCATCTGGTATTAAACCTCGTCTCAAGCCCGGGCTCAGGTAAAACGACGCTACTGACCGAAACGCTGATCAAGCTGAAAGACAGCGTTCCGTGCGCCGTGATTGAAGGCGACCAACAGACGGTCAACGATGCCGCCCGTATTCGCGCCACCGGCACCCCCGCCATCCAGGTCAACACGGGTAAAGGTTGCCACCTTGACGCGCAAATGATTGCTGACGCCGCGCCGCGTTTGCCGCTTGATGACAACGGCATTCTGTTTATTGAAAACGTCGGTAACCTGGTCTGCCCGGCCAGCTTCGACCTCGGCGAACGTCATAAAGTGGCGGTGCTGTCCGTCACCGAAGGCGAAGATAAGCCGCTGAAATATCCGCATATGTTTGCCGCCGCATCGCTGATGCTGCTCAATAAAGTGGATCTGCTGCCGTACCTCAATTTTGATGTTGAAAAGTGCATCGCCAGCGCCCGGGAAGTGAACCCGGACATTGAGATCATCCTGATTTCCGCCACCAGCGGCGAAGGGATGGACCAATGGCTCTCCTGGCTGGAGACGCAGCGATGTGCATAGGTGTTCCGGGTCAAATCCGCACCATTGATGGCAACCAGGCCAAAGTCGACGTTTGCGGTATTCAGCGCGACGTCGACCTGACGCTGGTCGGTAGCTGTGATGAAAATGGTCAGCCGCGTCTGGGTCAGTGGGTACTGGTCCACGTCGGCTTTGCGATGAGCATCATTAATGAAGCAGAAGCGCGCGACACGCTCGACGCGCTGCAAAATATGTTTGACGTTGAGCCGGATGTCGGCGCGTTGCTGTACGGCGAGGAAAAATAAATGCGTTTTGTTGACGAATACCGCGCACCAGAACAGGTGATGCAGTTGATAGAGCACCTGCGTGAACGTGCCGCTCTCCTCCCCTACACCGCCGAGCGACCGCTGCGCATCATGGAAGTTTGTGGTGGTCATACCCACGCTATTTTCAAATTCGGACTCGACCAACTGCTGCCCGACAACGTGGAGTTCATTCACGGTCCTGGCTGCCCGGTTTGCGTTCTGCCGATGGGCAGGATCGACAGCTGTGTTGAAATCGCCAGCCATCCGGAAGTGATTTTCTGCACCTTTGGCGACGCCATGCGCGTGCCGGGAAAACAAGGCTCACTACTACAGGCCAAAGCGCGCGGCGCGGATATCCGCATCGTCTATTCGCCGATGGATGCGCTGAAGCTGGCGCAGGAAAACCCAACGCGTAAGGTTGTGTTCTTTGGTCTGGGTTTTGAAACCACCATGCCAACCACCGCCATTACCCTGCAGCAGGCCAAACAACGCGATGTGCAGAACTTTTACTTTTTCTGTCAGCACATTACGCTTATCCCCACGCTGCGCAGCCTGCTGGAACAGCCGGACAACGGCATCGATGCCTTTTTAGCACCGGGGCACGTCAGCATGGTGATAGGCACCGACGCCTATAATTTCATTGCCTCAGATTTCCATCGCCCGTTAGTGGTCGCCGGCTTTGAGCCGCTCGACCTGCTGCAAGGCGTAGTGATGCTGATTGAACAGAAAATCGCCGCCCAAAGCCAGGTCGAAAACCAGTACCGCCGCGTGGTACCGGATGCCGGTAACGCCTTGGCGCAACAGGCCATCGCTGAGGTATTTTGCGTCAACGGCGACAGCGAATGGCGCGGTCTGGGCGTGATCGAATCGTCTGGCGTTCACCTGACGCCGGACTATCAACGTTTTGATGCCGAAGCGCATTTTCAGCCAGCGCCACAGCAGGTATATGACGATCCGCGCGCGCGTTGCGGAGAGGTGTTGACCGGCAGATGTAAACCGCATCAGTGCCCGTTATTTGGTAAAACCTGTAACCCGGAGACCGCCTTTGGCGCACTGATGGTCTCCTCAGAAGGCGCATGTGCCGCCTGGTATCAGTATCGTCAGCAGGAGTGTGAAGCATGAACAGCGTACAACTCGCCCACGGTAGCGGCGGTCAGGCTATGCAGCAGTTGATCAACAGTCTGTTTATGGAGGCTTTTGCTAATCCGTGGCTGGCGGAACAGGAAGATCAGGCGCGTCTGGAACTGGCGCAGTTGGTTGCAGAGGGCGATCGTCTGGCGTTCTCTACCGACAGCTATGTTATCGATCCGTTGTTCTTCCCCGGCGGTAATATCGGCAAGCTGGCTATCTGCGGTACGGCTAACGATGTCGCCGTCAGCGGCGCGATTCCGCGTTATCTCTCCTGCGGGTTTATCCTTGAAGAAGGTCTGCCGATGGAGACGCTGAAAACCGTCGTCACCAGCATGGCGGCAACCGCACGCGAAGCGGGCATCGCCATCGTGACCGGTGATACCAAAGTCGTGCAGCGTGGCGCCGCAGATAAGTTGTTCATCAACACCGCCGGTATGGGGGCGATCCCCGCCAACATTCACTGGGGCGCGCAAACTCTCGGCCCTGGCGATGTATTGCTGGTTAGCGGTACGCTCGGCGACCATGGTGCAACCATTCTTAATTTGCGCGAGCAATTGGGTCTTGATGGCGAACTGGTTAGCGACTGTGCGGTGCTCACGCCGCTTATCCAGACGATACGTGATATACCCGGCGTGAAGGCGCTGCGTGACGCCACCCGTGGCGGCGTGAATGCGGTGACGCATGAGTTTGCCGCATCATGTGGATTTGGTATTGAGCTGTCTGAAGCGGCCCTGCCCATGAAGCCTGCGGTGCGTGGCGTTTGCGAGCTGCTGGGCCTCGATGCGCTCAACTTTGCCAACGAAGGCAAACTGGTGATTGCCGTTGAGCGTCAAGCTGCTGAAAGCGTGCTTGCTGCGCTGCGCGCGCATCCGTTAGGACGCGACGCGGCAATGATTGGCGAAGTAGTTGAACGTAAAGGTGTACGTCTTGCCGGACTGTATGGCGTGAAACGAACCCTCGATTTACCACACGCTGAACCTTTACCTCGTATATGCTAGCAGCCAGTTGGCAGCATGCTGTAAGCCGGATAAGACGCATTGGCGTCGACATCCGGCATTAACGCTGCATTATCGCCTGATGGCTTTGCTTATCAGGCCTACGGATTGCGTGACCGGTGAGTTTGCGGTCAGCCATCCGGCAATAATTTACGACTTATACCTATAATTCATTTACCGTTTTCGCACCGTTTTGCGGTGCTTTCCCTGGAAAAGCAATATGTCGTATACACCGATGAGTGACCTCGGACAGCAAGGCCTGTTCGATATTACTCGTACATTATTACAGCAGCCCGATCTTCAGTCTCTCAGCGAGGCGCTTTCACAGCTGGCCAGGCATTCCGGACTGGCCGACTGCGCGGCTATTGTCTTATGGCAGGCACAAACGCAACGTGCGCGTTATTTTGCGACGCGCGAAAATAGTAAACCTATCGATTATGAAGACGAAACGGTGCTGGCGCATGGGCCGATACGCCGTATCCTGTCGCGCCCCGACGCGCTGCACTGCAACTATCATGAGTTCACGGAAACCTGGCCGCAGCTGGCATCCGGCGGATTGTATTCTGAATTTGGTCACTACTGTCTGCTGCCGCTGGCGGCGGATGGGCGCATCTTTGGCGGTTGCGAATTCATCCGCAACGAAGACCGACCATGGAGCGAAAAAGAGTACAATCGGCTGCAGACCTTCACCCAGATTGTCGGTGTCGTGGCTGAACAAATTCAGAGCAGAGTCAGCAATAACGTCGATTACGATCTGCTGTGCCGTGAGCGTGACAACTTTCGCATCCTGGTCGCCATCACCAATGCGGTGCTTTCCCGACTGGACATAGATGAACTGGTCAGCGAAGTCGCCAAAGAGATCCACCATTATTTCGACATCGATGCTATCAGTATCGTGTTACGCAGCAGTCGCAAAAATAAGCTGAGCATCTACTCCACCCACTATCTGGATGAGCATCATCCGGCGCACGAACAGAGCGAAGTGGACGAAGCAGGCACACTCTCTGAGCGGGTCTTCAAAAGCAAAGAGATGCTGCTGATTAACCTGAGCGAACGCGACGCCCTTGCTCCTTATGAACGGATGCTGTTCGAGACCTGGGGCAACCAATTACAGACGCTGTGCCTGCTGCCGTTGATGTCCGGCAATAACATGCTTGGCGTACTGAAGCTGGCGCAGTGCGAAGAGAAAGTCTTCACCACCGCCAATCTCAAACTGCTACGCCAGATTGCCGAGCGTGTGGCGATTGCCGTGGATAACGCCCTCGCCTACCAGGAAATTCACCGTCTGAAAGAACGTCTGGTCGATGAAAACCTGGCGCTGACAGAGCAGCTCAACAACGTTGACAGCGAGTTCGGCGAAATCATTGGCCGCAGCGAAGCGATGTACAGTGTGCTCAAACAGGTCGAGATGGTGGCGCAAAGTGACAGCACCGTATTGATTCTCGGCGAGACCGGGACAGGCAAAGAGCTGATCGCCAGAGCGATTCATAACCTGAGCGGCCGTAACGCCCGCCGGATGGTAAAAATGAACTGTGCGGCAATGCCTGCCGGATTGCTGGAAAGCGATCTGTTTGGTCATGAGCGCGGTGCGTTTACCGGAGCCAGCACGCAACGTATTGGGCGTTTCGAACTGGCGGACAAAAGCTCACTGTTCCTTGATGAAGTGGGCGACATGCCGCTTGAGCTTCAGCCGAAGCTATTGCGCGTTTTGCAGGAACAGGAGTTTGAGCGTCTGGGCAGCAATAAGCTGATCCAGACCGATGTCCGTTTGATCGCCGCCACCAACCGCGATCTGAAAAAGATGGTCGCCGATCGCGAGTTTCGCAACGATCTCTACTATCGGCTGAACGTCTTCCCGATCCATCTGCCGCCGCTGCGCGAACGCCCGGAAGATATTCCGCTATTGGTAAAAGCTTTCACCTTTAAAATTGCCCGCCGAATGGGGCGCAATATCGACAGTATTCCCGCCGAAGCGCTGCGTACGCTGAGCAGTATGGAATGGCCGGGTAACGTGCGTGAACTGGAAAATGTGGTAGAACGCGCGGTGCTGCTCACAAGGGGCAATGTACTGCAACTGTCTCTGCCGGATGTTGTCGCTTTGACGCCTTCCACGCCGCCAGTGGCGACCGAAGTCGCACAAGATGGCGAAGATGAATACCAGCTGATCATGCGCGTGCTGAAAGAGACTAACGGCGTGGTTGCCGGCCCCAAAGGCGCGGCGCAACGACTGGGACTGAAGCGCACGACGTTACTGTCACGCATGAAGCGCCTGGGTATTGATAAGGATGCGCTGGTTTAACGGTTCGCCCGATGGCGCTTTGCTTATCGGGTCTACCTACTGGTGCGTTTATATTTGTAGGCCGGATAAGGCGCAGCCGCCATCCGGCATAGAATTGCTACATTACTTCTTCCGCTGGTACTTCTCGGGCAATTCCGGAACGGGACGTTTGTCATCAATCAGATGACGTACGGTCAGGATCGGATGACGCCAGAACATTCTTGGCCCAGCCCAGCGCATAATCTGCTTCATCTCTTCACGTTTGGCGGGTTGATAACAGTGTACCGGGCACTGTTTGCAGGCCGGTTTTTCCTCACCAAATACGCACTTATCCAGACGCTTTTGCGCATAGGCAAACAACGCATCGTAATGCCCCGGCTCGTCTGAGGCCTGCGGACACTGGCGCTCGTACAGCGAGATCATTCTCTGGATCGTCATTTTTTCACGTGCAATACGTTTGCCGGACATGGTGCCTCCCAATTAAGTTGCATAAATAATACACCTTAACCATACACAGGACTATTACCTGAAGGTGATACATCCTTAGCACCCTACGCAAATAAGAATTATTTTCATTTGTTTATACCTTGTGCTATATAACATAGCAAATGCTATATTCGTTGATAAATTAACCACTTTGTTGTGAGGGATACTATGCCGCAGTTGCCCCATCTGAAGTCATTTCTCCTTGCTGGCGCGTTAACGGCGCTGACGTTGTCGCCTGCCTGGGCGCAAGAAAAGTTCAAAGTGATAACCACCTTTACGGTGATTGCGGATATGGCAAGTAACGTGGCAGGTGACGCCGCGGACGTCAGTTCCATCACCAAACCTGGGGCAGAAATTCATGAATATCAACCCACGCCGGGCGATATCAAGCGGGCGCAAGGCGCACAGCTTATCCTTTCGAACGGGCTCAACCTCGAGCTGTGGTTTGCCCGTTTCTACCAGCATTTATCCGGCGTGCCGGAGGTAATGGTCTCCAACGGTGTGCAGCCAATGGGTATCAGCGAAGGGCCGTACAACGGTAAACCGAATCCGCACGCCTGGATGTCGGCAGAGAACGCGCTTATCTACGTGGATAATATTCGCGATGCGCTGATGAAATACGATCCGCAGAATGCCGCGATCTACCAGAAAAATGCGCAGAGCTATAAAGCCAAAATCCAGCAGACCCTGGCGCCACTACATGCAGAACTGGCGAAGCTCCCTGCCGATAAACGCTGGCTGGTCACCAGTGAAGGCGCGTTTTCTTATCTGGCACGCGATAACGGCCTGAAAGAGTTGTATCTGTGGCCGATCAACGCCGATCAGCAGGGCACCCCCAAACAGGTACGCAAAGTGATCGATGCGATCAGAGTGCATCATATCCCAACGGTATTTAGCGAAAGCACTGTCTCCGACAAGCCTGCGCGTCAGGTCGCCCGTGAATCCGGTGCGCATTACGGCGGTGTGCTGTATGTCGATTCGCTCAGCGCTGCTGATGGCCCGGTACCGACCTATCTGGATTTACTGCGCGTCACAACACAAACCATTGTTAACGGCATCAACGAAGGTCTGGAGAGACAACCATGAGTCACTCTGCGATTACCGTAAATCAGGTTACGGTGACGTATCGCAACGGTCACACCGCATTGCGGGACGCCACTTTTCAGGTTCCGGGCGGTTCGATTGCCGCCCTGGTCGGCGTAAACGGTTCGGGAAAATCAACGCTTTTTAAAGCGCTGATGGGTTTTGTTCGCCTGGCGCAGGGGGAAATATCTATTCTGCAGCAGCCGGTTAATCAGGCGCTGAAACAGAATCTGATTGCCTATGTTCCTCAGTCGGAAGAGGTGGACTGGTCGTTTCCGGTACTGGTGGAAGATGTGGTAATGATGGGTCGCTTTGGCCACATGGGCTGGCTGCGTCGGCCAAAACAGATCGACCGCGCCTGTGTTGATGCGGCGCTGGCACGGGTCGATATGCTGGACTATCGCCATCGCCAGATAGGTGAACTGTCCGGCGGGCAGAAAAAACGCGTTTTTCTGGCGAGGGCTATTGCCCAGGATGGACAGGTGATTTTATTGGATGAACCCTTCACCGGCGTGGATGTGAAAACCGAGGCGCGCATCATCGACCTGCTACGCGAACTGCGCGATGAGGGGCGGACCATGCTGGTCTCTACCCATAATCTGGGGTCCGTTACCGAGTTTTGTGATTACACGGTAATGATTAAAGGTACGGTGCTGGCAAGTGGCCCGACCGAAACCACCTTTACGACTGAGAATCTTGAGCAGGCATTCAGCGGCGTTCTGCGCCATGTGGCGCTGAGCGGCGGTGAGCAACATGTGATTACCGATGATGAACGCCCGTTTATTTCACGACGCGCGGCCAACGAGGGGGAATAATCATGAACTGGCTGACAGAACCGTTTGGTTACCAGTACATGCTCAACGCGATGTGGGTCTCGGCGATGGTCGGCGGCCTGTGTGCGTTTCTCTCCTGCTATCTGATGCTCAAAGGCTGGTCGCTGATTGGCGACGCGCTGTCGCACTCTATCGTTCCGGGCGTTGCTGGCGCTTATATGTTAGGGCTTCCCTTCGCGCTTGGCGCTTTTCTTTCCGGTGGACTGGCAGCGGGCAGCATGCTGTTTCTCAATCAGCGCTCGCGCCTGAAGGAAGATGCGATTATCGGACTGATTTTTTCCTCTTTTTTCGGTATCGGGCTGTTTATGGTGTCGCTCAATCCGATGTCGGTCAACATCCAGACCATTATTCTGGGAAACGTGCTGGCGATTGCACCGGAAGATATTGTGCAACTGGCCATCATCGGCGTCATCTCGCTGACTATTCTGTTGTTGAAGTGGAAAGATCTGATGGTGGTTTTTTTTGATGAAAACCACGCGCGCTCCATCGGTCTGAATCCTGGCCGGTTAAAGCTGTTATTTTTTACGCTGCTCTCTGTTTCCACGGTTGCCGCTCTGCAAACCGTCGGCGCATTTCTGGTGATTTGTCTGGTGGTCACACCCGGCGCCACCGCCTGGCTGCTGACCGATCGTTTTCCTCGCCTGCTCACCATCGCCGTCGCTATCGGCAGCCTGACCAGCTTTTTCGGCGCCTGGCTGAGCTACTGGCTGGACGGCGCAACCGGCGGAATTATTGTGGTTCTACAAACGCTGCTGTTCCTGCTGGCGTTTGTCTTTGCGCCAAAACACGGTCTGCTGGCGAATCGCCGCCGCGCCCGCCGGGTGAACAAGGAGTCCGTATGATCTTCACAACACTGCTGGAACCCTTTCAGTTTAGCTTTATGGTCAATGCGCTGGTCATCTCCACCATTGTCGCCATCCCCTGTGCGCTGTTGTCGGTGTTTTTGGTGCTTAAAGGCTGGGCGCTGATGGGCGATGCCATGAGCCATGCGGTTTTTCCCGGCATTGTGCTGGCGTGGATAGCGGGTATCCCACTGGCGATTGGCGCGTTTATCGCCGGGCTGTTTTGTGCGGTGGCGACGGGCTATCTCGACGACAATAGCCGAATTAAGCGTGACACCCTGATGGGGATCGTCTTTTCCGGTATGTTTGGCGCGGGCCTGGTGCTGTACGTTTCGATCCAGTCGGAGGTCCATCTCGATCATATTCTGTTCGGCGATATGCTGGGCGTATCGTTTAGCGATATTGTGCAAACCTCGGTTATTACGCTGGGGATTGCGCTTATCATCGGGCTGAAGTGGAAAGATCTTCTACTGCACGCCTTCGATCCGCATCAGGCAAAGGCCAGCGGTCTTAACACGACGCTGCTGCATTATGGTCTGTTGTGTATGATTGCCCTGACGATCGTCGCCACGCTGAAATCGGTAGGCATTATTTTGTCGATTTCCTTACTAATTGCCCCGGGCGCCATCGCGATATTAATGACACGGAAATTTTTCCATGCCTTGTGGCTGGCAGTGGTTATCTCAGTCGTTACCTCGTTTATGGGCGTGTATCTGTCATTTTTCATCGACAGCGCACCGGCCCCCACCATCGTCGTACTATTTTCTCTGCTGTTTGTGATTACTTTTATTTATTCCGGTCTGCGCGATCGCCGTTTCGAACGGCGACGCCAACAATACGACCGCTAACGGCGTGGGCAGTGATATGTCCACTATCGTTATTAGAATACGTAATGACAATATTCCCAGCGCCCTGAACAAATGTCCCGCTCTGAAAGCATGCCATATTGAATAACGCTATTTATTAATCAAATAGCCGCAATCGCATTAGATAAAAATACAGCTAAATTTCAGCCAGCGGGGAGCTTTGCTATGAATGTTAAGTTAAAGGTTATTTCGGCATGTGTGTTACTTTCCATGTCAGTCTCAGCCACCCAGGCGCTAGCCGCATCTGATACCAACGGGACAACTTACTTAGTTAATCGTGGTAACCCACAGTTAAAAGCCAACGGCAAATATATCGACCAAATGATTGCCGAGGTAATGGCAAAAAATAATCTGCCGGGTTTATCCATGGCTATCGTTCAGGCCCCCTATATTCCGCGTTCTGCAGGATACGGCCTGGCAACGGCAACCAATGATGAACTCGCGTCCACCAAGACTATGTGGGGGATTGGGCCAATCACTCAGGCTTTTACCGCCGTTGCGGTGATGCAACTGGTAGAACAAGGTAAATTAAGCCTTAATACCCCGGTGAGCAATTATTTACCGGACCTGCCGCAAAGCTGGCATGACATTACGATTCTGGAGTTAATGCAACATTCATCCGGGATCCCGGACTTCAGATTATTCGGCTATAAGCAGACGCAAAAATATACGCCTGCGCAGCTGGTTGATCTCGTCAAAAATAAACCGCTCGAATTTAAAAGCGGTACGGATATCAACTCCAGCGCGACCGATTTTATTCTGTTAGGGATGGTTATTGAGAAGGTCAGTGGAATGAGTTACGCAGACTTTATCGACAAATACCAAATCGAGCCGTTAGGCCTGCAAAGCACCATGTTCGCGAAAGACATGCCAACGAAAGTGTTTCTCGATCGCCCCACGCCTGATAAGCAACACAATCAGCACGCAAAATTTAAATCTGAAATCCCCTGGATAAACCCCGTTGAGCCCGCGACAGGTTATGTCTCATCGGGTGACAAACTGGAGCCGGTAAGCGCAACCGCCACTGATAACCTGTACGCCTACGGCGGCCTGTGGTCATCTGCAGAAGATATCAGTAAGTGGGATATCGGTCTGGCAGGCAGTACGCTGGTTAAAGACAAAACGCTGCGTGACATCATCTATAGCCCGGCAAAACTGAAAAACGGTAAAGTTGTGCCTGCCATGGCTGGCTGGGAATTTACCCATCATCCTGGTTTCCTTGAAATCAAAGGCACCACGGGCGGATTTAGCGCCTATCTGAGCCGCTTTACCGCCGGTGATGAGCTGGTTTGCGTGACCCTATTGACCAACAAAGAAGGTGTGGACCTGACTCAGGTGGCGCGTGATATCGCTGAGGCCTATAAAACCGGTCTGGGCTCTGGATTAAATTCAGAGAAGATCAAAAATCAGGAGAGTAAATTTTCTGTCGATGAGACGATCTTCCGTCTAAAAGCCCTTCTGAAGAGTGAAGGAGTTCCGGTCTTCACTGAAATTGATCATGAGAAAAATGCTAAGGATGTAGGCATGAACCTCAGGCCCACCAAAGTCCTGGTATTTGGTAACCCGAAAGTCGGCACAAAACTCATGCAAGATAAACAGGGGATCGCGCTGGCTCTGCCACTACGTGTTTCGGTATGGCAGGATAAGATTGGACGGGTTTGGGTGGGCTATGAAAATCTGGATGATGTGGCAAAAACCTACGATCTTCATGATCAGCAGACCGTTGATAAAATTGACAACTTTATGACTAAGCTGGTCAGCCGGGCTGTAGATGTTTATACCCAGTAACTGGAGAAGACTTCCCGGTCATCACCTGTAGCGGTAGCGTGACGGCTCCCGCTACGCATGGGCGTTCACTATTCAGCGCCAGCTTAACAACGGACTGAACGCTTCGCTGCCCACCAGCGCACGCAGCGCTGGTAGATGGCAATTACGCGCCAGAAGGGGCGGTACGGCAAAAATCGTATCGCCAGGTAAGATGACATTCTCCAGTTGCCCCCACAGGTACCAGCCGGTCTCAACCCCGCTATCCGGGACAAACAAATGCAAATGCCTGCCCTGTTGCGGCTCATCGGTAATGCCCAGCCACTGGCTAAAACGCGGGATATCCGGCGCCCCCCCGGTCACCAGCGAACAGCGCCCAACCTGGTTTGCCGGAATATAAAAATTGAGCGTCCCGAGGGTAATACGCACCGCAGCCAGATTAATGAGAGTCGGCATAACCACTGGTCTCCTGATAACGCGCAAAAACCAGATTCAGATCGAGCAGCGTGAACCAGGTTTCCGCCACGTTAACCACACCCACAGCGATAGTCTGCAGCGCCGGAGGCAGCGAGTCTCCCGGCAAGTGGATCTGGCTTTCGGCGACTTCCAGCACATCAATCAGCTTATCTATCAGGATCCCGCTTTGCATTTTTTCGGCGCAACCAATCAGGATGGTACGTTTACCTGCCGGGTTAACGTCAGGTTTGTCGATCAGGCTGTCCAGCCTCATCACCGACTCCACGCGACCACGGTAGTTGATGACGCCTTCCAGCATCGGCGCACAGCAGGGAACCCAGGATATAGGACGCTCCGCGAGGATCTCTTTTATCTGCGCCCCGTAGAACGCAAAATTCTTACCCGCCAGCTGAAATAGCACCAGCGTGCGCTGCGGTTCATCTACGTTTTCACACTCCGGCTTTTCACCGTGATTTAGGGCGAGAATTTGCTCCAGCTGTTGGCTCATGTTTTCTCCTTTTACTCAGCAATGCAGAAGGTGTTACGGCCATTTTGCTTCGCGGCATACAGCGCCTGATCGGCGCGTTCGCGCAGCGTTTCAACACGATCGCCAAACTGCCACTGCGCGATACCCGCGCTGAAGGTACTGTGAAAACTGGCGTCATTGACGGCGAAGGTGACCTGTTCATAGTCCCTGCGCAATCGTTCGACCACCCGAGCCGCCTTTTCGCTACTGGTATTGGGCATAATGATGACAAACTCTTCGCCCCCGTAACGCCCAACAATATCGGTGCTGCGTAAGCGATGGGAAAACAGCTGCGAAATCCCAACAATCACCTGGTCGCCAACCGCATGCCCGTAGGTGTCGTTAATGCTTTTGAAATGATCCAGATCCACCATCACCATGCAGAACGGATTACTACTGTAATTCGACTCGGCAATCGCGCTTTTCAGAAAATGGGTCGTCGTCGAGTGGTTATATAACCCACTCAGACTGTCCTGCGACATACGCGCGCGCAGAGCGCGCATTCTTTCGGCACGGATAGACACGGCACGGATGAGCTCCTCAGGATCGGCTTGTTTGAGAATAAAATCCTCCGCGCCGATGCTCATTGCCCCAAGCTGCGCATGCTTGTTGGTCTCGCTGGAGAGATAGGCGATCGGCAGACCAATATGCTGTGGTATTTGACGAATAAGTTTCGTTAACTCCTCACCGCTAAATTCCGGCATATGGTAGTCCATCAGTACCAGATCGATGGGTTGCGCGTTCAGCACATGCAATAAATAGTGAGGTTTCTCCAGCACATGTACCTCCATGCCCGCCATGCGCAGCCTTTCAGCGTTGTATTCCGCCACCGCGGGCTCGTCATCTATCAACAGCACCTGATACGGTTTTTTCAGCGAAGGCTACGTCAGGCGGTGTAGTTCCTGTACCAAATCAGTGATAGAAGCCGGTTTCACGTAGTAGCCATCACAGCCGGATTTAATGGCGTTGATGCGGGCGTTAAAATCGCTGTGGCAGGAGAGAAATAGTACCGGGAAAGGTTTGCCCACTTTCTGCTTCAGATCCGCCATCGCCAACGGTCCACCGTAGGCGTTGTCCGGAAAGCTGACATCCATAATCACCACGGCTGGCGGTTGAGCCAGTACGGCTTGCGTAAAATCCTCAGTATTGGCAAATACATGACAGGTAAAGCCGAAACAGCGCAACTGGGTAGCAAGCAACTCAACCTGGTCGACGTCATCATCACACAGGTAGATAGGTTTACTGGCCCGCCGGACATATCCCTCTTCCGGACGCTGCGAGGAGACAGGAAAGGTGAACTCCGTGTCGCTAATACGATGCTCAAGATTGAGCTGCTCCTGGGTGAGGGTATACAGCCAGCGAATAATTCTCCGCAGCTCATCATAATGAAGTATGCTTTGCTCTGTTTCCGGTTCTGTTAGTAAACGCTCACCTTCTGCTGAGGCATTCGCCAGCGGGCTAAAACCAAAAGACCCCGCTGAACCGTGAATACTGTGCAGCAGAATGTGCAGTTGTTTACGACAGGTTTCGCTGGGTTCAGCGACTAATTGAACGAGCAGCCTTTCTGCCTGTGCCAGCATATCGGGGATGCGACGTAAAAATCCCTGACGCAGACGCGCTATTTTTTCCTGCGCTGCCGCCATCGCTATGTGCTTATTTTCTGGTTTCATCAAACGCCCAGGCTTATTCAGTAACGGCGGACGGTAGCAGGAGCGCATTTACTGCCGCCCCCAGATTTTCCGCCAGGTTTTCATCTTTTTTTACCCACCGGTCGTACCGGAGATCGCTGGCCGTCACTTCGTTTGCACTGAGTAATATAAAGGGCTTAGACCAGGCCTGAGCGCGTAACAGCGCCAACAAATCCAGACCACTGATCTCAGGCATATGCAGATCGCTAATCACCAGGTCGATGTTTTTATCCGAGTCCAGGCACGCCAGGGCAGAAATAGCGCTTTCCACAATCACCACGTCGTAGCCATCCATCTGCAAAAAAATAGAGGCCAGTTCAGCCGCAAAAAGATCATCATCAACTAATAAAATTCGCATCTTCTCTCTCGATTTTGCGCCATCAGCACAAAAGCATTTTTAATGTTTTTATTAAACTGTCCTGCTCGAAATCGCCTTTAGCGATGTAGGCGTCCGCCCCTACCTGAATGCCCCGTCGTCGGTCTTCTTCCTTCGCGCGGGACGTCACGATGATGATTGGCGTGTGCTGGTAATTTTTCTCTGCGCGCAACGATTTGGTGAAGGTAAAACCATCCATAAACGGCATTTCGACATCCGTCAGTACGGCATCGAATTGGGTCAGTTTCGCTTTTTGCAGCCCTGACAACCCATCTTCAGCCAACGTGACCTGATAGCCATGCGCCTCCAGCACATTTTTTTCTATCTCGCGGGTATTGAGGGAATCATCAACCACCAGCACGTGCCAGGCATCTTGCGCCACGCTCGTCGCGGGCGCCGGGGCGCTGGTTTGCCGTGACTGTTGCGCCATCGCCATCAGCGCAGGCACTTGCAGGATGCTGACCAGTTGGTTATCCGGCGTCTGTACCATCCCGGAGACCAGCGACTGCTGCTGCATATGCTTTGGTAAGGGTTTGATCATCATCTTGCGTTCATCGAGCAGCTTATCTACCCGCAGCGCCATTTTGCTGTACTGGTTCTGCACGACAATTAAACGTTGTCCCGCAGATGAGAGATTGCCCTGGCGATCGTGAATGCCCAGCAGAGCGCCTGCGCATACCACGGGAATAAACTCGTTATGCAAAATAATGGCCGGTCGCCCGGCGATTTCGCTAATCCCCTCCGGGGTACATTCCACCACCTCGACCACATACTGTGCCGCCAGTCCGAACAGGTGTCCCTGCTCTTCAAATTGCATAATTCGCATCATCGTGAGCGAGACAGGCAGGCGCAGGCTAAAGCTGGTTCCGACGCCCGGGCGACTGTATACCTGCAAATCACCTTGCAGGTCGGTCACCACCGTTTTGCGCACCACATCGAGACCCACACCGCGTCCTGAAAGCTCAGAGACTATCTTGCTGGTGGAAAAGCCGGGATGAAAAATCAGCTCATTACACTCCTGCTCGGAGAGTTGTCCGGCCATTGATGCAGGAACCAGGCCTTTACTGACCGCCTTCGCGCTGATGGCCTCATAATTCAGACCGCGACCGTCATCTTCGATGCGCAGTAATATTCCGCTGCCGTCCTGTTGAGTGGTGATGGTAATGGTGCCACGGGTCGATTTACCCAGCGCCAGGCGTTCGTCGATCTCGCCAATACCGTGATCGACCGCGTTACGCAGCAAATGCGTCAGGGATTCCGATAGCCGGTCAATGAGCTGGCGGTCAATTTCCACTTCACCGCCGACGAAGCGGCACACCACCTGTTTGTTCAGTGTGGACGCCAGTTCACTGACCTGGAGTGAGATCGGCTCAAACAGCGTCGATAGCGGAAGCATGCGGATCCGCGCCGCCACATCGTACAGTTCAAACATCTGTAAATGCTGGATCTGAACGCTTTCTTTTAGTTGAGCGCTAAAATCATGGATCTGCTGGCGAAGCTGCTCGGCGCTCAGGCCCGGCAATCGGGGGACCAACTGACTCAGGTTTTGGATCTGCTGTTCAAGGCGATCATGTCCGGCGAGCACTTCCCCGAGGATGTCGATCAGGCCATCCAGCTTGTTCAGCTTTACTCGTACGAAATCGGCCTGCTTGATACCGGAGTCCAGGGAGGGGGCTGCGGCAGAAGCCGAAACACCAGGTTTGTCCGTAGCCGCTGGCGACTCCAGCGCCACAGTAACGGTTTCTCCCCGGCTGGCGGAGGCCAGGCGTTCGCACAGCCCGGCATCCGCCGGTGGCAACTGATTATCGCCCTCGCTGACAAAAAGCTGGGTCAACTGGCCCGAAAGATACTCCACGGACTCATGAATCAGATTACCCAGCGCCCTGTCCGGCGTCAGTTTGTTATCACGCAGCTCACTTAATACATCTTCAAGATGATGAGTGACATCAGCGATACTTTGCAATTTCAGCATCCGCGCGCCCCCTTTCAGGGTATGCGCGGCGCGAAACATCTCACCTATCCAGGCTTCAGTATGTTCATCAGCGGAAAGGAGGAACGCCCCTTCGCTGATCGTCTGCAAATGACCTCTCCCTTCATCAATAAAGCGCAGAACGAATTTTTTCAGATCGATAGCCATAATCGCTCTTATTTGCCACTTCGGTGGGCAAATTGCGCCAGTTGATGTTCACAAAGAAAACGAAACGTATTGCCAGGAAACACCATCGGCAAACGCAGACGACAAACCGCAGAAGGGTTGTTCATTTCGTCGTTCAGTAATTGCATCACCACGCGATACGTACGCTGCGCAGGCTGGCGTAACTCGCTTTGACGGTACATTTCGGCCAGATAATAGTGCGCCGGCCAGTAACCCGGCTCCTGATAAACCACCTGTTTAAACCAGGCGATAGCCTGCTGCGTCTGGCGCTGCCACATCATCGCCAGGCCGAGCAGCATTTTGGCCTCTGCCGACCACTCATCCTGGGCGAGGATCTTCTGCGCGTTTCCGGCAGTCTGAGAAAACTGACGCTGTTCGAGGGCAATGACGCCCTGAATCAGCAGCGCATCCGGATTACGGGGATCGTCGCGCAATACGCAGGCGATACACTTTTCGGCCTCAGAAAAACATTTATCATCGAGACAGGCACGCGCCTTTTTTAGCCAGTCATCATTTTTCTGAACCATGGGCATGGAAGGTTCATCCTCCACTACCGTTCTTGGCCGTGGAGCGCGTACCGCGACCCTGGGTACTGGTGCGATTGTTGGCGTTTCACGATGATGGCAAAAATAAAAAATTCCCTCTTCCTGCTCCAGCTTCAGGATGTCGAAATTGTTGGCTAACGTTTCCGCGTTGCCAAAAAATAAGGCCCCCTGAGGCTGTAGCATTTTCGACAAATTACCGTGCAGTTCACGACGCGTTGGCGTGTCGAAATAGATAGAGACGTTGCGCAGCAAAATGATGTCCACTTCCGGCAACAGTTGCTCTTTTATAATGTTGGTGCGGTGAAACGAGACTTTCTCGCGGATCGCATCATGCAGTCGGTAAAGATTTCCTGAGCGGGTAAAGTAGCGCTGCTGAATGTCTGGGTCGACGCCGCGAAACGAGTAGCTTGAATAGCTGGCGTTTCTGGCTTTTGCCAGGATGACCGGGTCAATATCACAACCGTAAATTTCAATCCGCTGGGCCATTTCGCCCTGGTATTTCTCATGCAGTTTAATCGCCAGCGAATAGGCTTCTTCTCCGGAAGAACATCCGGCGCTGAGAATACGTACCGGGCCGCTGCGCTGTTGCAGCAGACGCGGGACCCACTTATCGCAGATCAGATCCAGCGTCTCGTTTTCGCGGAAAAAATAGGTTTCGTTAATGGTTATCAGCGTAATGAAGCGATCAAACTCGTCCTGCGAAATACGCAGTTGTTCATAATATTCATAGTAATTACTGATGTTTCGTTCGCTCATACGCCGTTTCAGCGCCGATTTCAGCAACGCTTCCATTGCGTTATCAAAGTGCAAACCCACCCGGTCTTTGATCAGGCGGGCGTAATCAGGAAGATTGGGGATCATGGCAATTTACTCTCAAAATGCCCGTGAAAGGCCATCGATAGCAGCACCTTCGCGAGACCGTCCAGCGGGATCGTGCGGTGTATCAGTTGCCTGTCGATCGCGTTCTTATTCATACCGAACACCACCGAGCTCTCTTCATCCTGCGCCAACGTTCGCCCTCCCCGGCGGAAAATAAGCTCAATGCCGCGACAGCCATCGCTACCCATACCCGTCATAATCAGCCCGACGGCCTTTTCGCGAAATACCTCAGCCACCGACTCCAGCAACAGATTGCAACTGGGATGATAGACATCGCTTTCCTGTCTGGGGATTGCCGCCAGGCGTTGATTGCTCTTGACGATCAGATGCTGCTCCGGCGGTAAAATATAGACGTATCCCGCTTCAACCCGATCGTCTTCCTGCGCCAGCCGCACCTTCAGTTCGGTCACGCTGTCCAACCAGTGCACCATATTTTTTGCGAAGCCATCGGCAATATGTTGGGCAATGAGCACCGGGCATGGAAACGTACCGGGGAGATCCTGTAATAGCTTGCTCAGTGCCTGCGGCCCCCCCGTCGAACAGGCAATCGCCAGCACAAAAGGCCAGTCCTGCGGGGTCTTTACTGTGTCCGTCGTCGGGCGCGCGGCGGGCATTACTGGTTCGGTTGGATGGCGTAATCCCTTGATATGACGGATCACTTTCACACCGACTAACAATTCCACTTTGCGATGCAGCGCATCGGTCGAGAGCGGGAAATCGCTGCTATGGTGCAGCACCGCCAGAGCACCACGGGAAATATAATCATCATCCCATTGTTTTTCTGGGCAAAACCGCATCACAAGGATGGGAATAGCGCTGGTCGCCATGATCGTTTCCACAACCTCAACGTTATCGGGGCTTGAGGTATCCAGCGTCAGAATCAGCAGATCGGGCATCAGTTGTTGTAATAATCTCATCGCTTGTCTGCGATGGGCTGCTTGCCCCACCACTTTAATGTGCGGATGATCTTCCAGTTGCCTGACCAGTTCATTACGCGATGCGCTGTCCAGGTCAAGGATCAGCACCCGTATATTGCCGCTGTTCATACATCCGTTTCCGTCAAGGTGAATGACGTCGACGCCTCTTTCAGCGCTTTCGACAGTTGCGTCATATCCTGACTGACAACCAAAATGTCTTTGATCGATTGCGAGGTATAGTTACTGGCCACGACGATCTCACGCAGCGCCATGACCACCTGATTGCTCGCCGTTTTCTGCTGCTGGGTCGATAGTGAAATTTGTAGCGCCGCCGTAGAGGTTTGCTCGGCGGTAACGACGATGTCGTTCAGATGTTCAGCACTGACTTTACAGGCCCTGGCTCCCGCTTTAATGCTCTCGCCGCCTTTCTCCGCGTTCAGCACCAGACGATTGATCGCGTTTTGGATCTCGCTGATCTTATTCTCGATCTCAACCGTCGATTCCGTTACTGAATCGGCCAGACGACGAATTTCAGCCGCCACCACCGAGAAACGCTTACCGGCTTCTCCAGCGCTGGCAGCCTCCAGCGCGGCGTTAAAGGCGATAAGTTTCGTTTGATCGGCAACGCTATTGATGATCACCATCACGCGACTGATTTCCGTCGACTTATTGCCGAGCATCATAATTTCACGCATGTTTTGCTGATTATCGGTATCAATATCCGTCATCCGCATCAGCAATTGTGACATCGACTCTGAACCTTTATTGCAATCCTCAAGCGTCTGGTTGGCAATATCCACCACCGCCCGCGAGTGCTCAGCAATTTGCGTAGAAGAGGCCGACAGCTCTTCCATCGTGGAAGTAATTTCGGCCACCGAAGATGACGTTTCCACGCTGGTTGACGCCTGACCATCTACCGCCTCGGTGATATGCAGTGACGCCTGATGTACCGAATCCGCGTGAGAAACCATATCGCCGACCAGCGAGTGCAGACGCTGACGCATCATCTCTACCGCACTCAGCAGTTCGCCAATTTCATCGTGATGATCGATCTCCACGTCAACCGTTAAATCTCCTTTTGCGATGGTCTGCGCAATCCCGAGTACGCGGTTTAAACGGCGTGAAATCAGAAAACGACTGGCAACGGCAATCAGCAGTAAAATGACCGGTAACAGGAAAGCCGTGAACAACAACAGGCCATTGCGTACCAGGTTACTGCTTCTGGATACATCATCAACGTAGCTGGTGGTGGCAATGATCCAGTCGATCCCGTCGATATATTCATAGACGGCAACCTTGGTCCTCGGCGGCGTACCGTAGCGACTTACCCAGTTGTAGTAAGTGATGCCATTTTTATGTTCGAGGATATCGGCAAACAGCTTATAGCCATTGGCATCGGTGATATTAATCGCCTGTTGATTGCTCAACGATGGATGGACCAACATACGACCCGGTTCGAATCCGGCATCCAGCACGTAGGCGTAACCCTCTTTACCAATATGCACATTCAACAAACGCTGAATAATCGGTTGCAGACTTTGTTTAACATCGAATCCCACCGCAACCGCGCCAACGACCTGACCATATTTATCGGCTATCGGCTCATAGTGGCTAATAAACTGCTTTCCGAACAGCGTGACCACACCCGAAAATGGTTTGTTTTTCAGCAGTAGCGGCAATGCCGGGTTATCGTGCCCCAATGCCGTTGCGGTGGCCGTATTGCCAGAGCTTGCCAATAACGTGCTGCTAACACGCACAAACTGCTCGCCTTGCAAAATAAATGTGCTGGCAAATACGCTGGTTAATTCGGTGAAATGCGCGTTAGTATTGGGATTGCTCAGTATCGCTTTTAATTCAGTTGCATCCATATAACGCAGCGGTTTATCGGCAACGTTTTGGTAATTATTAATATAAACATTACTGTAATGCTCTGCATCGCGGGTGACACGCTGGAATTCATTAGAAATACTATTGTGGAAAATACGCGTGTTGGTTTTAATCATCTCCAGGGCATTAGCCTGCAATTCACGGGAAAGGTAAGAAGATAATATAAAAGAGGCACCGATCAGCAGCGTTGCAATACAAAAAACCAGAATCATACCGAGCTTCATCGCCACACCGGGATGGATATTGTGTAGCCATGAGAGCAACCGGGCGCGCAGTCCCATACCGGCAGCGCCCGCCGTTCGATTCTTCACTTTACTAATGTCACTCATGATTTTTATTCTCTACCTGAGAAGAAGTTACTTTTTTGGCCATCAGGCGTTAGCGCCCTGCTATTCCAACGTGAGCAATGGCGTAGGTTTGCCAATGTGATATCCCTGTAACCACCCAACATTCATTTTTTCCAGACATGCCTGAATATTGGCGTTTTCGACAAATTCGGCGACGACCTGCATATTTTTCATTTCAGCGACACGGCAGAATGATTCGACGATGTAGTAGCTGATCTCGCTTTCGGTGATCCGTCGAATAAAAGAACCGTCTATTTTCAGAATGTCTGCTTCGATATTCATCAAGCGCGCATGACTGGCAAATCCGGTACCAAAGTCATCAATCGCCACGCGACATCCCAACTGACGTATTAAGCTCAGGGTTTCCACGGTTTGTTCTTTATCTGATAATGTATCCGCTTCGGTTATCTCAAAAATAATCCGCTGCGGCTCCACAGCGTAATCGTGCAGAAGCTGAGTGATTCGGGACACGATATTTGAACGACACACCGTGACTGGTGCCAGGTTAATGGCAAAACAGCGCTGCGGATGGGTGCGCATGAACTTTAGGGTGTTTTCGATAACCCAGAGATCGATATCCGGCGCCAGCCCCGCATCATGGGCAACCGGCAGAAAGCTGTTTGGTGGAATAAATTCCCCCCGTTCGTTGAGCATACGGATCAATATTTCATGATACGGCGCTTCGCCATGGGTACTGACTATCGGCTGGGCCATCAGAACGAAGGCATTATTATCCAGCGCATTTTGCAATGCGGTACGGATTTCAGTTTTATCAACGATGTGGTTGCCAAGGACCCGGCTATGCTGCGCTTCGAGGTTTTCCGGCCTGCCGTTGGTCAGGGATAAGCCAGCGACCATGCCGAGCTTACCCACCAGCTGGTAGATATCATCGCTATGATCGTTAATCAGGCAGTAGCCCAAACCACTGCGAAAACCCAGCCGGTGATTGTTGTAGAAGAGGCGAAAACTATTGGCAGCCTGGTACAGGTCGCATAACCGCTCGCAGGTCCCATTTTCCAGGCGGATAAGCAGATCATAACCCGCGTGATAATAGACCTTCTCGCTTTTGATCAAATGACTCCTGAGATGCTCAGCAAGGATCTTCTGGTAGCGGGCGCGAAAATGAAAACCATAGCGGCGCGAAAAGAGCTCCAGCTCGGGGATCTGTATCAGGCATACCGTCGCCCCCTCAGTGGTAAACAACTCTGTCTTCAGAGCACGCAGGTTCGCCATGCCCGTCATCGGGTCAGTCAGCCCCAACAGCAGGACCTGGTTAAACCGCTGACGGGTAAATTTTGCCAGCGCTCCCATGATCACAATGGTGAGTGAAAAGACAAAAATAAGGGTGGAAACCAGCGCCTGATGCAGCATGAAATTGATGTCGCTGGCGATATAGCTGTCGTTATGTTTGCCTAAAATAATCAGTACGACTGTCCACACCAGCATGGTGAACGAGTGACCAATCTTAATCGCCCCCCACAGCATCAATGGAAATAACAGGATCAGGCTATAGAAAGAAAAAAAGATGTTCGGACTGTGCGGTGACGTCAAACAGAACATCAGTGAAATCAGCAAAATACACCAGATGCTGACGCCAAAGGCGGTGATATTCCCTTTACACTGAAAGACAATCGCTCTGATAAAGGTCAACAGGTAAGACGGTCGACGAATGATGCGATAAATTTTGTAGAAAAAGGGGATACCCGTCAGGCAACCGTTGATGATCCCCTGAATACGTACCAGCATCTCCAGGCTCATAACTGGAATATTGTCCACATCCGGGCGATGACCATGGGTGACGAACGCGGCAAAAATCCTGCTGAATAACAGATAGAGCAGGATGTTAAAGCCGCATAGCCAAATCAGGCGGCTCAGGCTGATTTTTATACGGCCAAAACTGGCGCAGCTGCGTCTGCCCGTCACGTTGCGATAAGCGGCATAGCTCAAGGTTGAGGCCATAACCAGACACAGCGCATCCACCCGCTCGCTTTGTGGCCCCACTACGAACATCAAGGCGAGAAACAGAATAAATCCCGGCAATACCCGAAAACCAAACAGAACCAATGCGGCGGAAAATACGGCGAGTTTGAGATCGTACACTGTTAAAATATTATTATTGAGAAGACAATAGCCGTTAAGATATTGTGCCAGTGGATATAACAGGCCAGGCAAAGCAAGTGGCAGGCACCATTTTTGAATGCTTTTTGCTGTGTGAGTATTTATTATCGCGTCCAAATCAATTTATCCGCTATGCACTATACCAATAGGACTTTAATCCAGACTCGAATGTCACAAACAAATCCTTTTGGGTCAGTCGCTGAACCATAGCAAAATTGTCAACATTGACCGCGCACTGAGAAAATAAAGTTAGGCTCTATATTGAAGCGAGCATCTTATTCATATCAGATCAGGAAATAAATACTCATTAATAGACAAAAATGGACATCCCGGCGGGATGAAACTACAGCACACTCACTTAATAGCATAGCTAATTCATTGATGCTAAATATAAAAACCGCACCTTACTGACAACTTCACCACACCTCCAACCAGTACAAACAAAAAACACGCCTTGTCGTTTTAATGTCAACATTAATATCCTGGATGAGGCATAATGAAAAATGTATTTTTATGAACACTTTTGCCTGTTGACGATAAGCACAGCGTTATCTATATTCGCATACCGTTATTGTTGTCATTACTCATCCTGGTTCAATGTTAGTTATTTGTTACGTCATTACGTTTCACATCTTTCATCTACTTATTTGCAACAATAATATCCCATTAAGAAATAACAGAAATAAATTTAGCATCGCATAATCAATTCAGGAATTAACATAATCCGTGGCAAAGTCTCTGTTTTCCCTTAAAGCAATAAAAGGGTGGCAACATTCCATCACTGGCAAAATAACGCAATTCTTGCTGGTGGGTATCGTTATTGCTTTTAGCGCTGGCGCCTTTACCAACTGGAGCCTGATAGACAGCTTTTCTTATCAACAGTGGGTGCAGCGCGCTGAGGCGAATGCGCAGATTATGACCTACATTATCCGCAGCGTGTACACCACCGTTTCGGTTGAAACCAGCGATGCCGGGCAGATCTCCCGCATCGTCTCCGACAGACAACTTGGCGACACCGACTCCATTCTGCAAACGGGTTATAACCCGGTAGACGTCCTGGCGTTGGCATCAGTGCAGACGCACAGCCCCACCTGGCTGTTTCTCTATACGCCGGAAAAAGGGTATGTTGGGATTAACAACAAGTCTGAAAATGGCGAAGGAATTATCTCCTTCTCTGGTCGTTTGCCGCGCGATGTGCTGGTCAATTACTATGTTGGCTTCGCCCAGATCAATGGCGAAGAGTGTTTCATCAGCGCCGTCCCGATATTGACGCCTTCCGGCGAGATCCTCGGGAGCCTGATAAGCAGCATCGGTAAAAAAAGTGAGTTGTACGCTACCTACGATGCGATGCTGAAAAAGAGCTGTATCATTTTCGTCCTGATTTTGCTGGTGACGCTGGCGCTGGTTACGCTGTTTATGCGCCGCTTATTCCGACCGGTTCCGCTGCTGATCAACTCCCTCACCCGTATTGCCCATGAAGAGACCGACTGCATTACCCCTTATCTTGATCAGGACGATGAAATTGGGCATCTCGCAGGAGCGATTGAGAAATTGCGCGTCGCCATGAAAGAGCGCGGTTATCTGCAACGCATGCATGAAATGTCGCAAAAGATGGAGCATATGGCCCATCATGATTCACTAACCGGCTTACCCAACCGCGTTTCGTTTGGCCAGGCGTTAGATAAGCGCGTCAGTGAAATTCATCTGGATGAAAAACCGTTCAACCTGCTATTGATTGACCTCGACAATTTCAAACCGGTCAACGATACCTTCGGCCATAAAGCCGGGGATGAACTGTTAATTAGCGTGGCCCAGCGCCTGCAATTGCTGCTCGGCCCTGACGACATCGCGGCGCGTCTGGGCGGTGATGAGTTCGCCATCCTGCAACATGTCAGCGACAACGCCATCAGAGAGGCGAATCGTCTGGCAAAACGAATTATTCGTGCGCTGAGTACCCCATTCACCTGGAGCACGCATACTTTTTCCATCAGCTGTAGCATCGGTATCACCACCGCGCCATATCAGGGCAACAATACCTCGACACTGATGATCAATGCCGATCTTGCTATGTATGCCTCTAAGCATCATGGCCGCGGCTGCTTCCATTTCTTTGAAGACGGCATGGTGATGAAGCAGACCCACAGCCTGTTTATTAATCAGGAAATTATTGATGGTATTGATAACAAGGAGTTCGAACTTCACTACCAGCCAATCATAAACCTGGCAGATGAAAGCGTGTATGGGTATGAATCGCTGATCCGCTGGAATCATCCCAGCAAGGGACTGATTTACCCAGATTATTTTATCAGCATAGCCGAAAGTTCCGGCCTGATTGTACGTTTAGGCGAATGGATTATTCGTCAATCCTGTGAAGCGGCGGCTAAATGGCCGGAGCGCACCAGAATTGCCGTCAATATATCGGCCTACCAGTTGCACAGTCCGGGGCTGGTGGATGTGATCAAAGACGCCTTACGCATCAGCCAACTCGCGGCAGAGCGCCTGGAAATAGAAATCACCGAATCCGAGAAACTGGATAGATCAATCGCCTTACCCGTACTGCAAGAGATCCGCGCTATGGGCATCGAAATCGCCATGGACGATCTGGGTACCGGGTATGCGGCGCTGGATTACCTGCTGATTTATCCTTTCACCCGCATCAAGATCGCCCGCACGCTGGTCGATAAACTCCAGCAGGATAATGCCAGCCAGTATTTGATTGTGATGCTGATTCAGTTTGCCCATAAGTACAATATGTCGGTCACTGCTGAAGGGGTGGAGACCGCGCAGCAGCGCGACATCCTGCGCGACATAGAGTGCCAGAATGTTCAGGGCTATTTCTTTAGCTATCCGCTTCGCGAACGTGAGGTGCTTTCCGCGTTTGCCGAAGAGGTTATTGAAGAAGGTCTGAGCAATGCCTGACATCTTTCGCCTGGCAAAACGCCTGCTCATGATGGTTGTACTGCTGGCAGTGGCCACGCCATGCATGGCAGATAATCAACTGCATACACTGGAACAGATCGCCAGCAAGAAAACCATTACCCTTGGCTATCAGGATGATGCGTTTCCCTTCTCCTGGCAAAATGGAAATACCCCTGCGGGCTACTCCATTGATATCTGCAACAGTATCGTCAGCGCGCTCAAGACCAAACTCCAGCTAAAAAACCTGAAAATAGAGTGGGTAAAAGCCAATTCAGCATCGCAGTTTGTGCTGATTAAAAACCACATGGCAGACATCATGTGCATACCTGCCTTTTATTCACAAAGCCGCCACAGCATGAGCGAGTTCTCCCTGCCGTTTTATTTTTCGAGCACCCGCTTTGTGATGCGTAAAACCGAAAGCAGCGACAACCTGGCTAAGCTTTCTGGACATAGCGTACTGGTAAAAAGCGGTACGATTTACGTTGAGCAACTGCAAAAAGTGAATGCCGCGAATGATCTGGATATTAATATTCAACTCGACACCAATAATATTACGGCCTTCAACGAACTGAAGAACGGGGAGTATTCAGCACTGATCTCCAGCACGGTATTACTCAAAGGGATGATTGCTCAAACACCAAACCCTGAGGAGTATGCGCTGTCAGATATTGCACTCAGCGCCCCGCTACCAGCGGGCCTGTTGCTCCCGTTACATGATAAAGAATTTAAAGAGTTTGTTGATGGCACGTTGTCTTCTCTGATGACCAGCAACGACTTTACTGCGCTGTACAATAAATGGTTTCAGTCACCGATTCCGCCGAAATCCATCAATTTAAACATTCCCATGTCAGATAACCTGAAAGCACTAACGGCTGCTAAAAAGAAGATCAGTTTTGATTATGAAAAATATAATTAATCGTGAAATGGCAAGGGTGAAACGTACGGTGCAATGGCTGATCCTACTGGCAGGTATCGTCATCTCCCCTGCGCTGATGGCTCAGCAAAACGCCGCGACGCTCGACCATATTCAGAACAGCAGCGTGCTAAACGTGGGATATCGCCAGTTACCGCCATTTTCATTTACCGACCACAATGGCAAGGTGACGGGTTATACCATTGCGGTATGTAACATAATTGCCGATAAGTTGCGCCAGTATCTTAAGCTCAATAGCTTAACTATTCATTATATTCCCGTGAGCTTTGGGGAACGCTTTACCGCATTAAACACGCGCAAAATTGATATGGACTGTAGCGTAAATACCAATGCGCCGGAGCGGATATCCAGCGTCTCATTTTCTCTCAACTATTACATCGCAAAAATGCGCATCATTGCGTTACGTAAAAATAATATCCACTCGATTGTCGATCTTAAAGGCCGCACGGTGAGCCTGCCTGGAAGCTCAAAAGATTTGCTGGAGTTTAATAAAGCCAACAGAGAGCAGCATCTTAATATTTCGACAATTACTACCACCACGATAAACGGTGCGTTTGACAAGATGGCGCATAATGAGGCCGCCGCCTTATTCCTTGATGATGTTCTGGCCTGGCCGTTGATTAAGGATAGCGAGCAACCGGAACTGTTCAGCGTGTCGGCACAGAGCATCGGCAATGATATGCACTATGCCATTATGATGAGGAAAAACGATCCGCAGTTCGTGACGTTTGTTAACAGCACGCTGAAAGATTTCTTCGCCTCACCGATCAACGCGCAGTTACGCAAAAAGTGGCTGTCTCCCTGGTCCTGCGAAAAGATGAAAATCCCATCGCCAGGCAGCTGTCAGCATAGTAATTGAACACTATCAGCCGCTCTTTACACCACCGCCTGCTGCGCCTGTGGAAAATCCCCGGGGTGCTGCTGTTGCTATTGACCGTCCATTCGCTGCGCGCCGCCTGGGATTTTGCCAGCATCCAGCAGAAATCCGATGCGCTTTACGGCCTCGCAAGCCCGCAAGCGCAACGGCGGATCAACGCCTGGCAGCAGTTGTTGCTCCAGTTGCGTAATGCAGACGAACAAACACAATTACACGCCGTAAACCAATTTTTTAACGATAAGCTCCGTTATACCGAAGATATTGACGCCTGGCATGACGTCGATTACTGGGCAACCCCCATTGAATCACTGCGCAAAGGTGAGGCGGATTGTGAAGACTACGCGATCGCTAAATATTTCACTCTCCGCCAGTTGGGCATCTCCGAAGACAAACTGCGTATTACCTATGTTAAGGCCCTGCGTTATAACCGGGCGCATATGGTGCTGACCTGGTACCTCACGCCTGAAGCGATTCCTCTGGTACTCGACAGCCTGACCAATACCATTTCACCGGCCACCCAGCGTATGGATTTATTACCCGTTTACTCCTTTAACAACACTGGCCTTTGGCTTCCGGGCAATCAGAACAATAAGCGCGTTGGCGACAGCAAGAGACTTTCTCGCTGGCAGCAAGTTTTCATCAAAATGCGGGAAGAGGGCTTCCCGATGGATAAATAGGAATCACCTGTGTCTCTTTTTAAACAGTTACTCCTGACAATCTCTCTCTTTATGATGGTTGTGTTTAGCGGCAATTTTATCGTGACGTTAGAAAGCTCTCGCGATCAGTCCAATAACCAACTCCTTTCACATGCCCAGGATGCAGCAACCGCGCTGGGCGTTTCGCTGACCCCCAACGTCAACGATCCGGCGATGATCGAGCTAATGGTTAGCTCCATTTTCGATAGCGGTTACTACAAAAAAATCCGTATTGTCGATCTGCAAAACGGCAAAACGATGCTTGAGCGTCGCGCGGCGGCGTCGATTCCCAATGTTCCCGGTTGGTTTGTTGATCTGGTGGATGTGACTCCGCAAACCGGCGAGGCGACAATCATGCGCGGCTGGCAGCAGGCCGCTCGTGTGGAAGTGACCAGCGATCCGATCTTTGCCGTACAGCGTCTGTGGGACAACACCCTGGGCAATCTGCTGTGGATGCTGTCCTGTAGTCTCGTCTGTTTAATCGCTGGCATTCTGCTGCTGCGCAAACTGCTGCGCCCGCTCAATTATCTGGCAAAACAGTCAGAAGCCATTGCCCGCCGCGAATTTCTGACGCTACAGGAACTGCCAAAAACACCGGAATTACGCCGCGTCGTTAACGCCATGAATTTGATGGCAGCGAAGCTCAAGTCGTTATTTGAAGAGCAAGCTGTCTATAGCGAACGTCTGCACAATGAAGCTTATCTCGACAGCCAGACCGGAATTGCCAACCGCCGCGCGTTCGATATGCAGTTTCAGGCGCGGCTAAGTGATGCCGATACGGCGCCAGGGTATCTGATGCTGGTTCGCGTTCAGGACTTAGGCGGTCTGAATCAGCGTTTTGGCGGCCCGCATACCGATAAGCTGTTGCTCAATATTGCCAACCTGCTGAACGCGCATAAAGAAAAATATGCCTCTCTCGACAGCACCCTCGCGCGCATTCGCGGCGGCGAGTTCGCCCTGCTCTGCCCCGGCGTTACGCACGGTGAAATGCTGGACATGGGCAATTCGCTGTGTCAGAAGCTGACGGCCTTTTATGCCACCGGTATGTCAGACCAACAGCCGGTCGCCTACACCAGCATGGTGCCATTCAGCGCCGGAGATAACGCGCAGTCATTGCTGATCCAGGCCGATCGCCTGCTGGTGGAAGCAGAAACGCATACCGACCATCAGGTGGTTCCCACCACCGAGGTGCCAGCGGCTACCGAAGATCAGCATTTGTGGTTTGTTCGCCTTGAGCATGCGCTGGAAAATCAGCAATTCCAGTTGGTTTATCAACCCGTTGTGGATTGCCGCACGCCCGACAAAATCCTGCATTACAAAGTGCTGTCGCGCATTATTGACGAACAGGGCAACACCATTACCGCCGGTCGTTTCCTGCCGTGGATCCACCGCTTTGGCTGGAGTCATCGCCTCGATAAAGTGATGCTGAAACTGACGTTGAACCAACTAAAAACTGCACCGGGGAAATTAGCGCTGAGTATTTCAGGCAGTTCTGTCGCCAGTGCGAACGCCATTGCTGACCTGCTCAATCCGCTGCGCTATTCACCAAAATTAGCCCATCAGTTGATTCTGGAGCTGGATGAAAATCAGCTCCCGGGACCACATCAGATGGCGGCATTTGTCAAAGCTGTAGGCCAGCATCGCTGCGCGCTCGGTCTGCAACACTTCGGCAGTCGCTTCAACATGATCGGTCATCTGTCGCAGTGGGGGCTTGCTTATCTGAAAATCGACAGCAGCTATATCCGCAATATTGACGAAGAAAACGATAAGCGTTTGTTTATTGAAGTGTTGTGCAGCGCCACGCGCAGTATTGATTTGCCGCTGATTGCCGAACGTGTTGAAACGGAAGGTGAGCTTAAGGTACTGCAGGAATTAGGGATTGATGGCGCAATGGGTCAATTATTAGGTGAACCCGCACCGTTGTGATAACAGCAGACAGCCTGTATATCGCCGGATGGCGCTTCGCTTATCCGGCCTACAAGCCGGCTGCCTGCATCAACTAAAAAATACGGTCATCACTCCCAAGCAGTTGTTCTAACCCGCCAAGCTCCTGACGCGCGTTCGCGCGATTCATTAATTTAACCTGCGCCATCGGCGGAAGATCGGTAATGGCAATCACGCCTTTACGGATCAGCAGGTAAATCAGATCGTCGAGCACGCGGACCATCTCCAGGTCGCTTTTTTGCAGCATCTCTAACGTCTGTTGGGTGTCATTTTCAGCGTTTTTGCCAGCGCCTGCTGCCTGCGCGTGTGGTCCAGAATTCATATCAGTGTCTTTCATTTCGTATACCCTGATGCCGCTGCCCTGTTCGCACAGGGCAGCAAGCAACGGTTAGTGAGTCGGGTTGTGATCGGGTTTGGCTATCAGGTGATCCAACGAGTAGGTCGCAGAATGCAGATCGCCGCTTGCATGAGTAGACAGCGCAGTATCAATGCCATGCGCGACCTTCGCCGGACTGGCTATTTGATGGTGATCGCCGCCGCTTTGAATGTACTTCGCAATATCCACGCCTTCGTGCAGTTCACGCGCCAGATCGCTGAGATCGACCTTATCGAGCACGGCCTTCGCCTTATCGTCAGCGCTCAACACGGCAGTTGCCTGCCCGTGTCCGGTCGCAGCTGGCGCATAAGACAGAGATAATGCGTTGTCGTCGAACAGGTTGTGCAGCGCATGCTGCATCGCGGCATGATTTCCTTTATCCGCTGTATGCCCTTTGTGTGGTGCCGGATCATCCATCGTCACATTCAGCGTTTGCGTATACGGCGTAATATTGCCGTGGTCATCATGCGCCTCAACCAATACGCTTACGCGGTTATGGCCTGCCCGGAACGCTGAGGTCTCGGCCTCAATGTCATAGGTCAGCCCATTATTGCCCTGATGGAGAATCGCATCGTACTGATGCCCATTTACCAGCGCTTTAATATGCTCCCCATCATGCACATCACCGCTCACGCTGCCGGTGATATGGGTGATAGCCCCCTGTGCTTCCGCACGTGAAATATGGTTGTCCCCGGTGAGTTTATCCACGATAAGCGTGGCGTCTGCCTGTTGATCCACAGCATAGGTGTGGGACGTTGTCTTTGAATACGGGTTGCCTGGCGCATCATGACCGTTGACCTCAACCGAGAACGCGGTGTTCGCTTTCATCACATCGCTGTCTACATCGACATGATAAACCCGCTCACCATTCCTCAACGTATCTACCGAACCAGTATATTCATGACCACCAATCTTTAATTTGATCGAATCCCATACATCCACATCGCCGCCAAGATGCCCGGTTACCCTCACCGTCGTTCCCTGAAGTTCCTGCTGGTTCAGGACGTTATCCTGGGTGACGCTATCAATATCCATCGTTCCTGCAGCGGTCCTGTCGATCGTGATGGTCTTATCGGTATGGATCTCATCACGGTTACCTGCATCATCATGGGCGGTGACGTGAGCAGTTATTTTTTGATCGTGAGTCAGGTCAACCGTACTGGCATCTACGCTAAATACCTTCTGCCCGCCGCTGTTTTTCACATCAGCCACCAGATCTTTACCGTTAACCGTAATGGTCACCCGATCGCCAACATCCACGTCTCCGGTCACATAACCGCTGATAGTGGTTTTCGCATGCTGAGTTTCCTCGTTATTCAGCACATCATCGACTGACACTTTATCCAGCACGATGCTGGCATCAACCTGCGTATCGATAGTGACCGTTTTGTCGTTCACGGCATGCATTGGGTTCAACGCCGAATCCTGCCCTTCTACGCTGACGTGAATATTCGGGTCATTTTGCAGCCCGACCGTACTCACCATCGCTTTGTAGCCCAATTGCCCGTTCATATGCGGCAGCTCAATGACACGCGTATGTACTGTGACGCCATTGACGAGAATGGCGACTTTATCACCGAGATGCACGTCGCCATCCACCGTACCACTCACCTCAACGCTACCCGCTTTCACTTCATCAGCATTGATAATATCGTCGCCGCCGACGGTGTTGATGGTCACGCTGCCGCTTGCCGATTTATCAATCGCATAGCTCTGCGTGAAGCTGGCGGACTGCACGTTACCGTGATCGTCATATCCTGAGACGGTCGCGACAATCGCGCGATCGGCCAACAGGTCTTTGGTGTAAATATCGACGCAGTAGCGATGGTTATTATCGACAGTCGCCGCATAAGGGTTTCCGTTAACCGTCAGCGTTACCTTATCGCCCGGGTGCACATCTCCGGATACCGACCCCGTTACTGTCATCTTAGGTTGCAGCGATTCCCGCGCGTTCAGCACATTGTCACCGGCAATGTTATCTATCGTCACGCCAGCATTAGCGCTCAGATCGACCACGACATGGCTGCTGGCAGAGGCGCTACCCAGGTTGCCGTTATCATCCGTTGCCATGACCGTCGCGATAATATCCGGGTTATTGTGCAGATCGTTAATACTGACCTTCGTCGACCAGGCCTGGTGACCATGTTTATCATCATGCACGACCGCAGTCAGCGTATTGCCATTGACCTGCAGGCTCACCACGCTGCCATCGTGGATCCCTTCGCCGCTGACCGTGCCGCTGACGGTCGTTTTCCCGCTTTGCGCCTCCGCCGCATTGATAACATCATCACCGGCGATCTTATCCATCGTTATCTGCAGCGGGTTATCCGTATCGACGGTGATGGTTTTCTGCACCGTATCTGTGGCTGTCCCAGCCGTGATGGAGACATCAAACATCAGGTGCGCCTGCAGTTCGCTGGTCGGCACATCAACCTCATATGCCAACTGTCCCGGCATCGTCGGGAGGCTCATAACATGTCCGGTGTACTGCACATGATTGATGGTGACAATCACTTCGTCCCCGGACTGCACGTCGCCGCTGACCAGGCCACGGATTGCCGTTGTCGCCTTTTGCGCTTCATCGTGGTTGAGAACGTCATCGCCCGCCACCTTATCAACGGTAAGATGCACGGTCGGTTGGTGAGGTTGCGTGGTTCCTGTTCCCGTTGTCGTCGGGGTGTGCATACTAAAAGGCGTATTGGCAGGCGTATAAGTCTGGGTTACCCACGGGAGATCGATAAATTTATGCTCTACCGCTGTCGCCGTGTTGCCGTGATCGTCATGGGTGGTGATGGACACGGTGATATTGCCGTTGTTATTCCAATCCTGAGAAAGAATATCCAGCGTGTAACCCAGTTGCCCATCAGGGAGGGTAATAACATGCGTTTCCAGATGCGTGTTGTTACCCACATCAACGGTAACCAAATCATTAAGCTTCGCGTCCGGGGTAACATGCCCGGTTACCGTCACAAATTCCGGGCGGTTTCCAGCGGGTAGCGCCCAGCCTCGCCAGCTCAACGCAGAATCAATCGTAATCCCGGCATCGGCAACGGTATCAACCAGCACCGGCATGCCATCGTGCCCGTGAGCAATATTGCCGGCGTCATCTTTGGCCGTCACTTCGGCATGAATATGCGGATCCATTAGTAGATCCAGAGTCGACACCTTAGTGCTGAAAGCCCGCTGGCCGTTGTGATCTTCCACCTGCGCATAATAGATCTGATGATTGATGGTGAGTTCAACGGTATCACCGATTTTGACATCGCCTCCCACCGTACCCGTAACCGTCGTTTGCGGCTTAAGGGCTTCGTCGTGGTTAATCACCGCATCACCACTGCCAGTGACGATCGGATCGATATGAACTATCGCGTCAATCTGGTCGTCGATAATCACGGTGCTGTGCGCATCTGCCGTGGCGTTATTTCCTGCCGCATCAGTGGTGGTGATGGTTGCGGTGATATGCGGATCGTTTTGCAGCCATTGCGTATCCACGCCAATGGAATACCCCAGGGTTCCCAGATTGGGCAGGTTCGTCACCGTCGCATCAACTATATGGCCGCCGATATTCAGGTGCACCACATCATTAACCCTGGCATCGCCGCCCACCGTACCGCTGACGATCGTCGTCGTTTGCCCCAATTCGCTCTTATTCAATACATCGTCGCCCGTTACCGGATCGATGGTGATTGAGGCCAGCGCTTGCGCGTCGAGATTGACGTCATGATGCGCCACAATATGGGCATGGTTCTGCGCCGCGTCGGTGACATCCATTGAGACTTCAATGTGCGGGCCGGCGACCAGATCGGCCGTCGCAACGGGAACGTGGAATCCCATTTGTTGATTACCGCGATCCTCCACCACACCGGAATAGGTATGGCCGTTGATGGTCATAACCAACGGATCGCCCGGATGAACTTCCCCGCTCACCGTCCCGCTTACCATCGTATAGCCATGCATCTGCTCGGCGAGGTTCAGGGTATTATCCGGCGTCACGGCATCAATGGTTATCTGCGCATCGACACGGGTATCGATAATCACCGTGGTTTCTGCATTGGCCGTCGCCAGGTTGCCCGCGCCATCGGTGGTGCTGACCGTCGCGGTCAGATGCGGATCGGAAATCAGATCGGCGGTACTGACTTTAATGCTATAGCCGAGAACGCCGCCTCCGGTATCGCTCACTTTTCCCGTCAGGACGTGGCCATTCACGGTGAGATAAACGACGTCATTTACATGAACATCCCCAGCCACTTTCCCGGTTACATACGTGAATGGTTGTTTTGATTCATCACCATTAATCATATTGTCGCCAGTGACGGGATCAATCGTCAGCATGGCTTTGGCATGTAAATCAACCAGCAGGTCGTGCGTTATCTCCGCTTGCTGGAAATTATGCACATTATCTTCACCGACTACACGAGCAACGATATGCGGGTCTTTGACCAGATCGCGGCTCAGAACGTCCAGCTTATATCCCAGCGCATTGTTATGTTCCGGGAGTGCCTGCGCGGTTGTTTCGTAGGTATGACCGTTGACGATGACCTGAACTTTAGCGCCCACGTGTACATCGCCGGACACCGTGCCCATCACCTCAGTGAGATGTTTTGCTGCTTCTGCGCCGTTGAGCTTGTCATCGCCCGCTACCGTATCAACGGTGATTCCCGCCCCGGCATGATTATCAATATGCACCACACGGGTTGCGGTGGTTATAACCTCATTTTCCACCGCATCGTGAGAGGTAACCGTGACCTTAACGGACACATTTTTATCCTGGAGCCCCTTATTATCACTGAACGCCGTTGAATCAACGGGGACTTGATAGCCCAGATGCCCGCCACCAAGGTCGATGACCTTGCCGTTAAACGTCTGGTGATTGATCTCAACGATCACCGCATCGCCAGGCTGCGCGTCCCCTCCCACCTTGCCGCTGATGAGTTGCATCGGCGTATCCAGCTCCTGGTGGTTAAGGTTGTTGTCGTCAGTAACGTTATCAATAGCCACGGTGCTGTGCGCCTGGGTATCCAGCGTGACGGTTCGATGCTCCACCGCAACCGCCTGATTGCCCGCAGCGTCGTGGCTGACCAGCGTGACCATTACGTCGTTGCTGCCTTCCTGCAGCACACCCGTTGGTACAAACACTTCGTAGCGCAGAACGCCGTGATCGTTAACCACTGTGCCGCTAAAGTCCTGATTTTGCCCCTGCACGTGAACAGTCACCACGTCACCCGCTTTGGCATCCAGACCTTTCGCGATACCGCTAATCAGCGTCGGCATGCGGTTTTCAATGGCGTTTATCACGTCATCGGACGCCACCACTGCGGTCGTCACCACGTTTTTAGCAAAATTATCGATATGCACTTTATGGCTGTCAGTCGCGATGGCAAGGTTACCCGCCGCATCATGCGAGGTGACCGTGACGTGTACGTCGACATCCGTCAGCACATGAACGCTGTTGTTCGCAAACGCTGATGAGTCCACATCAATGCGGTAACCCAGCTTCCCCTGACCAAGGTCAATGACTTGACTCTCGTACTGATGACCATTAACCACCAGTTGGATCGGGTCGCCGACCTTCGCATCTTCCCCCTCGACACTGCCCGTAATGCGCTGTGTCGCCGCGGACAGTTCCTGGTAATTGATGACATTGTCCGTGGCAATGTTATCCAAAGAGATAGCGTTATGCGCATGCGTATCGAGGGTGATAATACGGTGCGATTCACTGGTCACCGCGTTGCCCAGCGCGTCATGGCTGAGCAGTGTTGCGACCACCGCATTCTTACCTTCATGCAGAGTTCCATGCGGCAAAACCACTGCGTAGCGTAACTGACCATTATCGTTGATCACCGTGCCGCTAAAGTCCTGTCCTCGTACGCTGATGGTCACCGCATCGCCAACTCTGGCATCGCCCCCCGCCACGATACTCACAATGGTGGGCATGCGATTTTCGTTGGCATTCACCACATTGTCCGTCGCTACCGCATCAATTTTGAGCGTGTTTTCCGCATAGTTATCGATATGAACTTTATGCGTATCGGTGGCGATGGCCAGGTTTCCCGCCTCATCATGAGAGGTGACCATCGCGGTAATATTCACATTCGTCAGAACATGGCCGCTGTTATCGGCAAATGCAGAAGAGTCCACATCGATGCGATAACCCAGCTTACCGCGGCCAAAATCAACCACCTTACCGCTGTACTGATGCCCATTTATCTCCAGTAAGACCGGATCGTTGACCTTCGCATCCTCACCGCCAACAAAACCGGTAATCGTCTGTTTAGCCGCAAGCAGTTCCTGGTAATTCAGCGCATTGTCTGCAGTGAGGTCATGTATGCGAATAGTATTATGCGCCTGCGTGTCTAACGTGATGGTGCGGTGTGCCAGCGCGGTAACTTCATTTCCCACCGAGTCATGACTGACCAACGTCACCACTACGTCGTTTGTACCTTCCTGTAAGGCCGTCTTCGGCAACGCGACTTCGTAGCGCAACTGCCCGTTATCATCAACGATTGTTCCGGCATAGTTTTGCCCATGGACGCTGACGGTGACCGCATCGCCCGCTTTAGCATCACCACCAGCGTCCCCGCTAATTAGCGTTACCATACGGTTTTCAATGGCGTTGACCACATCGTCCGTCGCCACAGCATCGATGCTGACCTGATTGGTGGCGAAGTTATCAATGTGCACGCTGTGGGTATCGGTGGCGATCGCCAGGTTACCCGCTGCATCATGAGAGGTGACCGTGACCTTCACGTCCACGTTACCGTCGACCGGCACGCTGTTGTCAGCAAAGTCTGCAGTGTTTACCGTGATACGGTAGCCCAGCGCATTGTGGCCTAAATCGATAACTTCCCCGCGGTACTGATGACCGTTGATCTCCAGTTGTACCGGATCGCCAGGTTTAGCATCTTCATTGCTGCCAATGGTGCCGGAGATGACCTGGTTACGTGTGTACAACTCACTACGATTCAGGGTGTTATCACTATCTACATCATTGATTGTCAGCGAGTTATGCGCCTGAGTGTCGAGCGTGACGGTACGGTGCGCGAGCGCGGTGACTTCGTTACCCGCCGCATCGTGGCTGACCAGCGTTACCACCACATCGTTTTTACCTTCCAGCAACGTTCCTTTCGGTAATGCCACTTCATAGCGCAACTGACCGTTATCATTGACTACCGTTCCGGCATAGTTTTGCCCCTGTACGCTGACGGTGACCGCATCGCCCACTTTGGCATCACCGCCTGCCACACCGCTAATCAGCGTGGTCATGCGGTTTTCAATCGCGTTGACCACATCATCCGTCGCCACCGCGTCAATGTTGACCTGATTGGTCGCAAGATTATCAATGCGCACGCTGTGGGTGTCGGTGACGATCGCCAGGTTGCCCGCCGCATCGTGAGAGGTAACAGTGACCTTCACTTCCACGTTACCATCAACCGGCGTGCTGTTATTGGCAAAGTCGGAAGCGTTAACCGCAATGCGGTAGCCCAGCGTATTGTTACCGAGCTCGATCACCTGACCGCAGTACTGGTGACCGTTAAGCTCCAGTTGTACCGGGTCACCCGCCTTCGCGTCTTCGCCGCTGACGGTTCCGGAAATCACCTGGTTGCGCGCAAACAGTTCAGCGCGGTTCAGGGTGTTATCGTCGGTGACGTCATCAATCGTCAAGGCGTTGTGCGCCTGGGTATCCAGTACCACGGTACGGTGCGTCACGGCGATGGCCTCATTGCCTGGCGCGTCGTGGCTGACCAGCGTCACCTGCACCTCATTCGCGCCCTCTTTCAGGGTGGCTGAAGGCACCACGATCTCATAGCGTAGCTGCCCATGGTCGTCGAAAATCGTGCCATGAAACTCTTTGCCCTGAAGGGTCAGGATGACCGGGTCGCCCGCTTGCGCATCGCCGCTGGCGACGCCAGAAATGACGGTCGGCATACGAAACTCATTGGCATTGACGACATCATCATTCGCCACCGCGTCAATAGTCACGGCGTTTTGCGCGGATAAGTCGGTATCAACATGATGCTCGGTGGAAACCGTTGTGCGATTGCCGGCATCGTCGAAAGAGGTCAGCGTGGCGTGAATATTCGGGTCGTTCAGCAATCCCTGAGTCTGTACCGGAATGGTATAAATCAGAGCGCCATTACCCGGGTCAGTAACGACGCCGGTATATTCTTTACCATCAACCAATAAGGTAACGATATCACCTGGTTTGGCATCTCCGCCTGCACTCCCATGGATCATCGTCTGCGGCTGGCGTGACTCTGCGTAGTTGATGAGATTATCAGGGGTAACGCTATCGACCGTAATATCAATACGTGGTCCGGTGATATCAATCAGCGCATGATCGACACTTTCTGCCGTTCGTCCTGTGACATCGGTCGCTATTGCCACTACGGTTACATTTCCTGGCACTAATCCGGTAAGGTCGGTATTAATATTCCAGTGACCGTTACTCACCGGAACCTCAGCGGTGAATGTGTTTTTTTGGCTATCTGTGAAGGTAAGTGTGACGTGACTTTGATTACTGGTGCCGCTTAAATGGGTCTGGTGAAATTCACTGTTGTTAATAAATCCGTCATTACCGGCAAACTCGGTAATTTGCACTTCAGGCGGGAAAACGCTCGCCGAGCCAGCTCCCACTCCTCCAACCGGCAAATTGATCTCCCAGTTCGGGCTACCCAGACCTTTAGTATTAAAACCCGCTGTAGGATCAACCACCTGTCCGGTTAATTCAAGCTGAACCAGGGTGTGACCACCGCCACCGCCCTCAAGCTGTACCGGCGCGTCATTACCCGCCGCGGTGGCTTCCAGCACCTGCGTCGGGTCAGCGCCGTCGGCAATGGCTTTTTGTACGGCGGCAATATCCTGGGCATCATGCTCCGGATTATGGTTGACCTGTAGCCCGTGTTCGCCCCAATGGCTGTTACGGCCAATATCCAGCGTCTTCCCGTCTGGTAAAGAGAGACTCACCGCGCCGCTGGCGCCGGTCACAATTTCCTCACCGCTATATACTCTGTCGCCCTCATGAACAAGTCGTTGTGTGCCATTAGCATCGACAACGTATACCTGCCCAATGATTGCTTTGATCACACCGAGTAATTTGCTCACCGTAACCTCACTTAATTACCATCATTATTTTTATAAAATCGTTAATATATTAACGAACAAATATCACATTCATTTAATGTAAACATTAATATCTCAATGTAGAAAAAAACACATTTTAAAGAATGCAATTACATGAGACTTGACTGGCAAATGAATATAATAAAAAATAACCAAAAATAAAACACGATGTGACAAAACATGTCTGAGAATAGCTGACCACAGGCTTCAATTAAGACAATTTACCTTTGTTAATTAATATAACGTGTTTGTAAAAATGGATGATAGCGACGACAGCAGGATGTCATAACCGTGTCATATAAGGCATTCATGTCATGAAGAAGTTTTTAGTTTTTCTGCTTTCATGCTTTTCAATATCCTCAGTAAATGCAGAAGACTTACAAAATACCGTTAAAAACGCTTTAGCTAATCATCCTGAAGTTAATGCCGCAATAAATAGCCGTTATTCTTCAGAGCAAGAGCTGCGGGCCGCTCAAGGTGGCTATTTACCCTCACTCAATTTAAATGCAGAGGCCGGACGCAAAAATGTTGATGATGCAACGACTCGCGCGGCAGGACGCAATAACGGTCTGACCCAGTCACCTAACGAAGCGACGCTGAGTCTTGAGCAAAATGTGTTTAATGGTTTTGCCACCTCCAGCGAAGTTGCACGGCAAAAAGCGACCGTTGACTCGCGCGCCTGGAGCGTGATGAACACCAGCGAAAGTACCGCTTATGCGGTCATTCAGGCCTATTTCGACGTGCTACAACGCGAAGAGTTTGTTCGCCTTGCTGAGGACGATCTGGCGAACCACGAACGCATTTACGACCAGATAAAACTGCGTACCGATCAGGGGGTTGGGCGCTCCGGGGACTTTATGCAAGCCGAAGCGCGTCTGGCGCAGGCGCGTAATAACTTGCTGACCGAGCAGACGAATCTTGAAGACGCGAAAACCACCTTTGTCAGCGTGACGGGCATGGATCCGCAAGGTTTAAGCCTGCCCGAGAGTATTGACTCTCAGTTGCCCACCTCGCTGGAAGACGCCAAAAGTCGGATGGAAAAAAACAGTCCATTACTGAAATCCGCCAATGCGGATATCGACGCCGCGCATCAGCAGTATGAGGCCTCGAAATCAACCTTCTATCCGCGCGTGGACGTTGAGCTTTCCCGCGGGATTAGTAATAACACCGACACCACCCGCGCCCATACTGAAGAGTGGGAAGCAGTGGTAAAACTGCATTACAACCTGTACCAGGGCGGTAGCGACAAAGCCAATATGAACTCCCGCGCGTATCTGCATAAACAGGCGCAGGACGTACGCAATAACACGCTACGCCAGCTGAATCAGGAGCTGCGCCTGGCCTGGACGGCGTTACAAAACGCACGCGCTCAGCTTCCTTCAGCGGAAGAATATGCCGACCGTAGCGTCAAAGTGCGCACCGCTTATCAGGATCAATTCAGTCTTGGCGAACGTACGCTGCTGGATTTGCTCGACAGTGAAAATGAAGTTTTTTCTTCTAAACGTCGCCTTGTTGAACTGCGTTATCTGGCGATGACCAGCGGCTACCGTATTAGCGAACGCACGGGTGAATTAATGAATATTCTAAAAATCACACCGCCGCCATCAGGGCAACCGGTCGATTCACAAGAAGAAAATAGCTTACCGGATCTGCATTAATAATTATTAATCCAAAATAAATCTCTGACCTGCACGCTGATAATTAGCTTGCTATTATTTTAACGTGCACGGTCAGAAATGGTTGCGAAAATGAGTGCACAAGCTGAATTATTAAATGAAGTATCCGGGAATTATGCTTCTCCTAATTCTCAACATCACGACCCCCGCAGTTATAATGACGATCCGCTATTAGATAGCTTACTCATTCTGTGTGCGTTGCACGGTAAACCGGCGAGCCGTTCAACATTAAGCAGTGGTTTGCCATTAGAAAACGATCGGCTCACGCTGAATATATTTCCACGCGCGGCGGCAAGGGCCGGTTTAAAGGCGCGGATTGTCACGCGCGCGCTCGATAAAATTCCGGCCATGTCTCTGCCTGCAGTCCTGTTACTGCGTTCTGGCGGAACCGGAGTATTACTGGCATGGAACGACGACGGCAGCGCCCGCTTTATGCCCAGCGAAAGCGAAGGTGGGGAGATTTGCGTCGATGTCGCCACGCTTGAACAAAGCTATGCCGGTAAAGTGATTTTTGCTCATCCGCGCCACGAATTCGATTTGCAGGCGGAAGCTTTTCTGCCACGTACCAAATCCTGGTTTAAAGACACCCTGAAGCTGTCACGTTTCCTGTATATGGATGCGGTGCTGGCCAGCCTGCTGATCAACCTGATTGCGCTCGGCACGCCGCTCTTCACCATGAACGTCTATGACCGGGTCGTACCTAACCAGGCAACGGTCACGCTGTGGGTGTTGGCGGTCGGTATCTGCCTGGCTTTTGTTTTTGATCTGATATTGAAAATGCTGCGCGGTATCTGCCTTGATATTGCGGGCAAAAAAAGCGATCTCATCATCTCCTCAACGCTGTTTGAGCGCATTATCGGCATGGAGATGAAAGAACGTCCGGCGCGGGTGGGCAGCTTTGCGCAGAATATTCACGAGTTTCAGTCGCTGCGTGATTTCCTCTCATCACTTACGCTGACGACGATTATCGATCTGCCCTTCACCCTGCTGCTGCTGATCGTTATCGGGATTATCGGCGGTGCGCTGGCCTGGATCCCGCTCCTGACGCTGCCGATTGCTTTGTTGTGCAGTTGGGCGTTACAAAAACCGGTCAACGCGGCAGTCACTAAAACCATGAGTCTCGCCAGCGAACGCCAGGCATTGCTGATTGAAACCCTGAGCAGCCTGGATGCCATCAAAGTGAACAATGCCCAGAGCGAACGCCAGTTTCAGTGGGAACAAACGCTGGGCAGCCTGAGTCGCCTCGAGCTACGGGTGAAAACCTTGTCCAGCCTGGCGAGCAACCTGACCGGCTGGTTCCAGCAAATCTCCGGGGTGGTGATGATTATCGTCGGGGTGTACATGATTATCGGCGGCAAACTGAGTATGGGGGGACTTATCGCCTGCTACATGCTCAACGGCCGGGCATTAATGCCGCTGGGTCAGTTAACCGGCCTTATCGCCCGTTATCAGCAGGCGAAGCTCACCATCAAAAATACCGAGAAAATGATGTCGCTGGCGCAGGAGCGTCGCGCGGATGAAAATCCGCTCAAACGTGAGCAGCTACAGGGCAGCATAGAATTTCGCGATGTCGATTTCAGCTACCCGGAACAACAGAACCTGTCGCTGCAAAAAATTAATCTGACCATTCAGCCCGGGGAACGAATCGGCATCATCGGACGCAGTGGTTCCGGTAAAAGTTCGCTCAGCAAACTGCTGGTCAATCTGTACCAGCCCAGCGCCGGAAATATTCTGATCGACGGTATCGATTCTCGTCAGTTGGATGTGAACGATCTGCGCCACAGCATCGGCTACGTGCCGCAGGATATCCAGTTGTTCAATGGCACGCTACGCGACAATTTGCTATGCGGGGCGCGTTATATCGATGACGAAACCATGCTGCGGGCAGCAGAACTGGCCGGCGTCAACGATTTTGCGCGCTTGCATCCTGACGGCTATAACCTGCAGGTTGGCGAGCGCGGCTCCCGACTTTCCGGTGGACAGCGGCAGGCGGTAGCGCTGGCACGCGCGCTTTTGCTGGATCCGCCTCTTCTGTTACTGGATGAACCCACCAGCTCGATGGACAACACCAGCGAGGAGAAGATCAAACACGCGCTGGTCCCCTGCATCGCGGGCAAAACGTTATTACTGGTTACGCACCGCGCTTCCATGCTGTCGCTGGTTGACCGCCTGATTATTGTCGATAAAGGACGCATCATCGCGGATGGCCCGAAAGCTGTGGTGATGGATGCGTTGAAAAAGGGGCAGATTAATGCATCTCGCTGATTTCCTGGCTCGTGCCCGCCGCGCTATGCAGCACTATTTTCATGGCCGTGATGAAAATCAAACTGACAGTATCAATGAAGTCAGCCAGGCCATTATTGATGACTCCCCGAGAGTGATTCGACTGACGCTGTGGACGATCCTCGCGCTGGTGGTGTTGTCTTTCGTGTGGGCTGGCTTTGCGAAAATCGATGAAGTCACCCGCGGGGAAGGTAAAGCGATCCCGTCATCCAAACTGCAAAAAATCCAGAACCTGGAAGGTGGGATCGTCACCGAACTGTATGTGCACGAAGGGCAAATTGTTAACCCTGGAACGCCGTTGCTGCATCTGGATGATACGCGCTTTGCCTCTAACGTCGGCGAAACAGAAGCGGATAAACTCGGCCTGCGGGCAAAAGTTGAGCGCCTGACGGCGGAAGTTGAAAACCGGGACTTTGTTATTTCCCCAGAGATTGCCAGCAAAGCGCCGGATGTCGCGCGGGGAGAAACTGAACTGTACAACAGCCGCCGGGAGCAGTTTCACAACGAAATATCCGGACTTGAAGAACAGTTGGTGCAGAAAAAACAGGAGTTGCGCGACTTTGAATCGAAAGAAGAGCAGTTTAAGCACAGCCTCGGGTTAATACGCCAGGAAATCAAAATGTCCGAGCCGCTGCTCGCCTCGGGCGCCATTTCGAAAGTGGAATTACTGCGCCTGCGTCGTACCGAAGTGGAAACCGCCGGGCAGCTCAACTCTGTTAGTTTGTCGCTGCCCAAAGCCGCGTCAGAAATTAAAGAGATTGAGAATAAAATCGGCGAGAGTCGAGGCCGCTTCCAGAGCGATGCGCTGGCTCAACTCAACGAGGCCCGTACCAATCTGAGCAAAACCCAGGCCAGCGTAAAAGCGCTGGAAGACAGGGTGAATCGTACCATGGTCACTTCACCGGTGCGCGGTATCGTCCAGCAGGTGATGGTGAATACCATCGGCGGCGTCATCCAGCCTGGCAGCGATCTGGTAGAAATCGTTCCGTTGGATGACAAGCTGTTAATCGAAGCCAAAATACAGCCGCGCGATATTGCCTTTCTCCATCCGGGTCAGCATGCAATGGTGAAATTTACGGCCTACGATTACACCATCTATGGCGGTCTGCAGGGCGAAGTGGTGCAGATAAGTCCGGACACCGTTACCGATAAACAGGGGCGAAGCTTTTATATTGTTCGCCTGCAAACGGACAAAAACTACCTGGGAACGAAAGAGCATCCGATGCTGATAATGCCAGGCATGGTAGCAAGTGTCGATATTCTCACTGGCAGGAAAACGATTCTCAGCTATCTGTTAAAACCGATTATTCGCGCTCGCGCGGAGGCACTCAGAGAACGTTAAGCGTCTGCGCTCCCTTTTATCATGTCAGGGAGCGCATAAATTTATAACGGAGTACAGAAGGAAAGTTTTCCCCGGTTTAACGTGATTTTCCCGTCATTAACCAGTTCCTGTAAAACCTTGTGGATGGCGCTGCGGGAGATATGATTACGGGTCAAAATAAAGGTATACACGGATGTTTTCTCACGCACTTCAGGTTCCATCGACCAAATATATTTTACGTGTTCAATAATCTGCTCACGAATGGTGCGATGCGACTGCAACGCTTCACGCTGGAAATAGCGTTGCAGGTGATGCGTTAAGATATCAAACGCCTGCTTCCATAAGTTTTTAGCGGTAAACAAATGATCGGCGTTCTGCACGCTCATTGCCCACATTTCACAATCGGTATCGCAACGTAAATAGTGTCCGGCGACTTCAGTGCGCATTTGCGGCAAACCGAGTATGGCCGGAGCAGAAATACTCACGGTTACCAGATCATTTTCCACACGATAAACAGAGACGGTCCCTTTCTCCAGAAACAAGATATTTCCATCAACCTTCAGATCAATACGCTGGCGTTTTTTGCGTAACGACAGCCAGGCATTATCTGACTTCTTCATTTCATCACCCACAAGTACTACAGCATTTTCAATTTCTTTCTGGAACATGGGACTCTCTACCGCAAATTATGGCTTTATCAAAATTCACTTAGCATCAAAAATAAATGTCAGCCCTCAAGAAAGCTGACATTTATCCCTCTTCTACATCTGCCACCGGCATTCCCTGGTGCCGTGGGCGCGTTCAGACACATGCTGTTTTCGCGTGGTGGCGTCAGGCAGTATATTGCGCTGTCCATAAAGAATTAATAGCAATCATCTTTGCCGCCATTATTTCATCTTTGTCTTCTTTGCAAGGTAGCCAAAAAGACACAGTCCATTGATTTATATATGGTTTATTTTTATTAAAAAAGTTATCATTGTTGTTATATTATGATACTAATTTGAAACACTTCGCGATTTCCGTTGTAGGATCGGGGCCATGCTGGTAGCTATTATGGGCTAAGTGGTATCATGGCTTACCAGCCACCTGGCGCATTATCAAGAGTAGAGACACTATGCCTGAGACTGGCAATGTCAGTTATCTGATTGAAAATAAAATAATATTTACACCAGCCACACAATGTCTGGCGCGAGTAGCTCAACCCAATCAGCAGATAAAACTCAAACACTCAGCGTCATTATGTCTTTTATTACTTATTCAGCATCGCGGCCAGGTGGTTTCACAAAACGAACTACTGGAGTTTGGCTGGGGTAAAAACCATCGTCAGGTTAGTTTCAATGCCTTTTATCAAAGCATTCTCTCCCTGCGTAAAAGTTTGCTACAGCTGGATCTGGAGCAACCGCTAATCACAACCATCCCTCGCAAGGGGTTGATTATCCAGGAATCGTTTGACATTCAGACGATTGAGACGCCAGAGGGGATCTCTTCTTCAGGTGAAGAGTCCGTGGCCCCGGATACCGTTATAGAAGATCTGTTGCCCGGGACACCGCGTCAATCTTTGTTCACCACCGCAGAAATAATCATGGTGACGCTGACGCTTATAATTTGCGCGCTTATATTATACCCATGGCAGGCCAGCGATGATTATTTTTCCAACTATATCACGGTCAGCAAAACGCCCACTGACTGTCAGTATTACTTTAACAATGATGCCAGTAATTTCTCCCGGCATACGGCGTTTATCAACAACAATCCGGGATTGTGTCAGAGCAATAAATTCATTTATATTACGACCTATCCTGAGTCAAAGAAATTGTCCGTGCTTGTATGTCGCTCACCGATGAAAGCCAGGCAAGACAACGCCTGTCAGTCGGTTTATTACCCCCGGTATGATAGCTAATGAATTTATATCCCCGAACGTCCCGCATCCGGACAGGTGTAATCCTGCTGATCTGTTTTGCTGCGCTCATGGTTACTGCCGTCTATCGGTTCAGTAAAAACACAGGTGAACGTCATAATCTGACCTGTCGTTCAGCCATCGAAATAGTACGTAATACAAGCTCATTTCGTGGGATTATTGATATTAAAATCGGCGGGAGTAAAGGCATTGTGAATGTTGATGGTATCATCAAAGATGCCAGAAATAATGAGCAAACCGTGCAACGCATGGTCCTGTTTACACAATCCAGCTACGGCTCAAGTCCGGTCTGGATTTCACAGAAAATACAAATATCCAATCGCGAAACGGCCCCCGCCAGCCTTATTCAGGAACTGCTCCCCGACTTTTTCCTGACCAATACCAGCGTATCCAACGTCGATTATTTTGCGCTAAATAGCAAGACGTATCTGATTACCAAAGAAGGGATCCCCTACCTGTACTGCCAGAATTATGCGTTGCCGCAAAATGAATAATTAGTAAGCGTTCTGGTGGCTCAACCTACGAGGGAATGCCAGAGGATGAATTTATGGTTCTCCCCTCTCCAGAATACATTGTCATCGTCTGAGTCGCCCCGGAGCGGAATCTGGATCGAGAAGTCATCCTTCCCCGCTTTCCCTGAAAAGCATATCTCCGTTATCATGTGCCTCTTATGTGATAACAACGAAAACAAGAATATCGCAATCCATTGAAAATCAGGGAACTGGACACAACTCCATGAGTACAATCGATAATCTCGACGCCCACACCCCAATGATGCATTGGTGTGTTAATGCTGATTATTAAAGATAATTTTCCACCAGAGAATAAAAACTATATTTTAACCTACACTATTGTAACTATCTGATTTTAAGAATATTGTTTGCTGTACTCATCCAGCGTTATACTCCCTCTGTTTTCCCATCCTTCGAATAACACAGGGCATCTCCATGAGCCGATACCATGTATCCAGCAGTGAAGGCCAGTATGAGAAAGACTCTGGCGAGCAGATTTTGGCTAATAAGCTGGGGATCGCGACTTCTGATGAGATGGATGAGGCTGAACTTGTCCTGTTAGAACAACTATACCAGTCTGTTTTTGAAGAGCAGTTCCCGGAAGGACAGCTCAGCGTAGCCATGCTAAAAAGCTGGCATCGCCGCTGGTTAGGTAACATCTACGAGTGGGCTGGACAAGAAAGAGCAGTTAATATCAGCAAAGGCGGCTTTATGTTTGCCCCCTCAGCGCAGTTGCCAAAACTGCTGAACGAATTTGATAACAAGTATCTGGCTCAATACACACCGTGTAGCGGCATGGACGAAGAACAACTCATCACCGCTATCGCCATCACCCATGTCGAGCTGATACTTATCCATCCATTCAGAGAGGGAAACGGGCGCCTGTCGCGACTGCTAGCCGACGTAATGGCCGTTCAGGGAGGATACAAACCGCTGGATTATCAAAGCTGGGAGGAAAACAAAACCCAGTATATCTCGGCTATTCATGCAGGTGTATCAATGGACTATGAGCCGATGAAACACTGGGTCAGTGAAGCATTAAGAAAGATCTAAGCGAGGCGAAGATGCGCGAATTTCTTGCGTGCAGCTTCAAGTGAAGCTTCAACGCTAGCTGACGGCTGGCCGGTTTCGACGGCCGTTGATGTCGCCACAGAACGCATAATGTCCGAGCGAGAAGGTTTAGCATAAGTTGCATGCTCTTTTTTTCTGTTATTGCTCATTAAGCCTCCTCTACATCCAACGATGTTACGCATGAAGCTATGCGAAAGAGTATTATACCAAAACTTTTAAACGACGCCACCTCTACAACCTCAGACGAACAATGCCCTTATCAAACCTGCTTGATAAGCGGGGAATCAACAAAAAATTCGCAATCAATAAATTGACATAAAGCATCTCAAGGATGCGGAAAGGTTTGCTACTAAAGAAAGAAATAAATTCCTTTTAATTCATGATGTTGTTAGCTAAAGTGTTTTTATTAGCTTGAGGGTAGAATTCCTTAGGGCGGTAGCGTTCCTATAACAGAATTAACGTGATCTGATTCACAAGTTTACAAAATGACAGAAGGACACATCTATTCAAAATAACAGCGTATATTTTCAAGATAGTAAACATAATCATCGCAACCTTTTAATAAGTCATTAATAATTTCAAACTGTCATACTCTCAAGCTTTTGAAAACAAATAATATCTTTACAACCACTTCCAAACGACTATAGATATGAGCTAGCGAAACTAATCATCTGGAGCATAAATGGAAACTTATCTCACCGGAAACTTCCTCAATCAATATGAGGATATTAATACTCTGAATGAATATGATAGAGAAAATGGCAAACCATGCTTATTAGAGGCTTCGCAAAATGCTAAGCGAGTGCTAATAAAATTTTGGCCTAAAGATGAATCAAAAAACAACGATATAATTGAAGATTTGTGGCGATATGAAATAAGACAACTCCATAGGCTGAAAGGTTTGCCCGGTCTAGGAGACTATATATCTTCTATAGTTGACTCAGGAAAAGATGAAAGGGGATTTTACTTAGTATTGGATGCAGACTTCAGAGTTCCTCTGTCATATATATTTAAAGAAAAAAAGACACTAAGCTTAAATAAAGAATGGATCAGGAATAGTAGAAAAATCGAGAATAGAATCAAACTTTGGCATAATTTTATAAGAATTATTAAAGCCATTGAACTATTGCATTCCCAAGGTCTGCTTCACAGGCATCTGGATAAAGATTCTATACTAACTGATCCTAGATCACTTGACTTTGACTTCCAATTAACCGGCTTCGAATGGTCACTACGCGTCCACGCTGTTTCAGATAAACATAACGAATATACATCTAGAGATTTGAAGATTAATAAGCAGTATTCTTTTTTATCTGATTGGGCTGATTTAGGTTTTCTAATAGCCGAATTACTTAACATAAGCTCAGATAGATTAATAAATCTTCAAGTCACAATTAATGATTTAGTAGATGAAACCGATCTAATTCTTGATGAATTAATTTTAATTCGCGGATTGATTGGTGTTATGAAATTAGAAACCAACTTATCGAGGGAGGCCATAAATGGCTCTATAATAATAGAAAAAGTAAACACTATATTGAAGTCATTAGAATCTCTAATTTCAAAAGAAAATTCAACTAGGCATATTGAATTTCTTTTTTCGGCAAAAGCAAACTCGGAAGTAACACCAGACAAAATAACATCTGTTTTTAATGCCATACAATATACCATAAATAGAGATCATGGAATCACAATTTCAGATAAAGATATTGATGAATGCTTAGACTTTATAACAAGGGATCTATCAGGGAAAATATACCTATCTATAAATAAAAATAGAAGTAATAAAGAAGAAATACTTCTTTACGGAGAAAAACTCACTTATGTACTAGAGAAAAAACGCAACGGTAAAACAGAGGACTCTGATTGGAACATTGCATTCTGCCATGCTGCTTATGTTGAGCCTCCAAAACAAATAAAATTCAAAGCTAAAAGAATAGCTTTAGAAAGAGACGTATTAAAATGTATTCAGTTTAAATCTAACAATCGTTCTCAAGGTATATATAACTCTTGGGATGATCTAATCCTTGAACTTGAACGAGATGATAATAATATTCTTCCCAATAGAGTTATTGTCGAAGGGTTTGCTATATATCACCTAACAGAAATAGCTTTCGCAAAATCAGAAATTTACCCTGTAACATTAATTAGTTATGATAAGGACAAAACAGAGTCAAAGTTTTTTACAGTAAGAATACAATGCAGACAAGATGATGACCATATATCGACATCATTAGGTATTAAACCACCTGCAATTCGATTACATGACAACTTAGAGAATGATAGAATTAATTCAATAAGCTGGATTCTTACAGAAAACAACAACTTCTATGATGGTGATAATGAAGTAACATTGGATTTTATAAAGACAGAAAGAAACCATGAAGGGGTTTACGAATATATATTCACAACAAATACACTAAACCCAGGTTTCAAAAAATGCTTCCTTATACCTTCATCAGTACAGGGAACTATTAAGCAATTAAGTAGAAGAGCATCATCTATAGATGAATTAAGTAACCACGCAGAGCTAAGGAGTATGTTAGATGATCCTTACAATAACACTATTATATCTGAAATAAATAACAACCTTCATAGTTCTTTTTATTCACTGGATGAATCTAAAAAAGATGCATTTGAAAAAATAAATAAGACTTTGCCTATATTCTTAGTCCAAGGACCTCCTGGTGTTGGGAAAACATATCTGATAACGACTCTTGTAAATCAAATATTCTCTAATGAAAGTGAGAGTCGAATAGTTCTAACGGCACAAAGTCATTCTACTGTCCAGCATTTATACCAAGAAGTGACTTCATCCTTAGATATAACTAACTCCAAACCATTAATTGTTAGTTGTATAAAAAAAGATTCGGATGATGATAGCGATGACATATCAATAAACCAATTAGACTCCCTTGCGCTAGAATATATTAAAAAATTTATTGATAGTGATATTTTTGATGAATGTACATCAACTATAAGTAAAAATTCAATTATATCAGCCAGTCGTAAATCATCCAAATCAGACAGATATTCTCTTATCAAACAGATATTGAAATCTGCAAATATGGTTTTTGCTACAACTAACTCCAGACAAGTAGAAGAACTAATTAGTGAGAAATCACAATTTGACTGGTCAATAATGGAAGAAACAGGAAAAGTCACAGGCGTAGAACTTCTTAGCCCGATGTTACTTTCATATAGAAGACTGATGATAGGTGATCATAAGCAGTTACCCCCTTATGCAACAGAAAAAATGAGAGAGATCCTCACTGACATTAATAAATTGAAGAACGCAATAATTATTGCAACTGATATAAATAATCAACAAATAAAAGGTGATTGGATAAAAGAGCGTTTTACTGAAAATTTTATCTCAACAATTGATAACGAAACACTTGAAAAATTGAGTTCTAGTGCAGTCAGGCTTCATCTCTTATTTGAAAGTCTTGTGCTTGAAGAAAAAGTGAAATCACAAAAATATATAGATCGTTACGGTGATGATAGAAAGCATAGAAAAATTGCGAGCATGCTTAATTTCCAACATCGTATGCATCCAGATATCGCAAACTTGATCTCTAGCGTATTTTACGATAAAAAGCTTAAAACAGAACCTTCAAAAGAAAAATTCTATAGAGATGCAAATACTATTACCCCTTTTACATTTAAACCTAACTCACCATTACTTAACTCCCCGGCAATTATATGGATTGATACCCCCGATGTTCAACAAACTAAAAACAATTATGCTGCAGAATCTCTTCCTGTTTGGACAAATAACTTAGAAAAAAATACTCTTTTATCCGTTCTTGAACATTTGAGGGTGAATTCAAAAGCAGAAAAAACACCAAAACTAGCAATCATGTCACCTTATGCAAAGCAGGTAGATTTAATTAAGAGAAGTCTGGATAAAAAACTGCATAAAGAACCAAATTCGTTACAAATAAATTATTTTCAAAAACCAGATGATCATTCTTCATTTTGTAGCACTGTTGATGGTTTTCAAGGGGCTGAGGCTGACATAGTTATTGTATCTATGGTTAGAAATAATCATCATTCTTATGTTAGAGCATCTCTAGGATTTCTCCTTGATAGTAGGCGCATGAATGTCCTACTAAGTAGAGCAAAATATAAGATGATAATTATTGGTTCATTCGAATTCCTTAAATATTGGTCTGATTTAATCGACAAAAAAGAAATTAAAAAAGGTGATTTAAGCAATCAATTTTTAGTCGATCTTGTCAATAAACTCATCGAATATGAGCGTGAAGGATTATTAAAGAAGATTGACTCTAGAGAATTCAAACACGTAAAACAAGATAAGAATAAGAAAAGGACTTAATATCATGTCACTAACTACATACGTAATAGTACCTTTTGGATACGGCATGCATCGTTTTAGTTTAGCGAAAGCCAAACCTTGGGGGCCAATTGAAAAAATATTGTTAGGGTATATTGCTAAAACACCTTGTACCTCAACCTTTTTAGCTAAGACATCAAATCTCCCCAGGCAACTCATCGTGGAAATGCTAATCCCTCTGATGAAAGCTGGATGGATCGAAATAAAACCAATCAATGATGAATATTTTTTTGTAACAACGAACAGGGGGGCAGAAGTAGCCTTATATGAAGAACTACCTACTGATAGCATCCCTTATTCAAGAGTTAGAAGTTTTATGGTAGACCCTTTGACTCGTGAGTGTTACCGATACGAGAAAAGAAAAAAGAAACAAAGTTTTCAACTATACTCTAAACATAATATTTTAGATGCTACAAAGTCATTCCGTGGTTTATGCTCTGAATTAAATATCATCTCTAGCTACACTACTACCTTATCTAGAATTTATGAAAAAATCACAAATTACGATGAAGAGGTTATTGATATAGAAGATGACATAATAGATACAAATTATTCTAAAAATATACATTTTGCTCTTGCCGCCATAGACGACATGGGGAATATTACAGGAGTGCCCGAAATATCAGATGAATTAAAGTGTGAGATACTTAAAAGAGATAAGAAGATTCGTGAGCGCGCAGAGATATTAGATATAAGTAAATCTGATATCTATGTTGGAGAAAATATTAATGAAACTGTTAAAACGTTACCAAAACGTTTAATTAACAAAGAGCAAGTTAGACTGATTGCAGGCCCCGAAGAACATCGGATGCATCTTTTCAATTCAATAATCAATGCAAAAAGTAGATTAATTATACATTCTACATTTATCAATGAAGAATGTATTGCTGATGTGTTTGATAATTTAATAGATGCGGCACAACGATCAGTCCAAATTGATATTCTATGGGGCCAAACAGAACCAGAGGAACAAAATAAACTTGAATCTTATAAAAATGTCATAGCCAAATTTGACGAATTAAATAACAAAATAGTACAAAAAGGATTATCTACACAAATAAAATTCCATAGAGCCCCCACTCTATCTCATGCAAAATTCATAATCCATGATGAAATACAGGGTATTTACAGCGCTACATTAGGTTCGTGCAATTGGCTATCGAGCAGATTTAATAGATTTGAAGTATCTGCCTGTATAACCGACGATTTAATCGTAGCAGATTTAACTGATATATGCTCCCATCTATCAATGGGTGGAACTGGATTAGCAAATAACCTGAGCAGAGAACTAGCTGTTTTCTCTGCAAGCTTATATAAAAATGTTAGTATACGCAAAGAATCAGATGGTAATACTAGCGTTCAAATAATTTCTGCACCTGAGCATCACCCTATAGTAAAACAAGCTTGCAATGTAGTTAAAAACAATATATTTATTTGTAGTCATAGAGTTAGCTATGCGGGTGATAGACCTATAATATTACCGCTGAAAACCGTGAAAGCGCACGATAAGAATATATCTATTGATATTGCTTATGGAAGATCAAGTGGGGATCTAAAATCAGCCGAGCTTAAGGAATTAAAACAAAATCTTCAGTCTTTAGGTTTCAATATTACAACTGCAGATAATCCTCAAGTACATGCTAAGTTTTTCTCTTGGGACAATAACAATATTTTAGTCACAAGTCTTAACTGGTTGTCATCTTCTTCTAAGGGCGATATTTACAATGAACTAGGTTTCCTTATTACACTTCCTGGCATTGGAAATGAAGTGAAGGAAAAATTCCATGAAATGTATCCAGAATAATATTTATTGTTAGAACTCATTATATGCCATCATATAATGATGGCATATACCTCCCTAATAACTACATAACAGAGCCCCCTTTACCAATAACCTTCTGTAAAGTTACATCTCTTAATGATGAAAATGTCATATATATTATTAGTTACACAAGTATATTCATCTCAGCACACATTAAAATATAAGGAGAGGTTTTGATGGCAAGAAAGAAAATTTGGGCATACGCCATCGATAACAAAGAGGAATACATTAAAAATAAAGAAACAAATAAAGAGCGATTATTCTTTATTTGGGAGGTTATTAAGATGCGAAAAGAAAATCCTAAAGAGCTTTCTTTGCTAACCTTTATGAGCACACAATCTAACAAGGATAAACGAGCAGAATTAACACCAGTTAAAAAAACAAAAACCGCCTTTTTCAGATATAAATCTGATTCAACAACATTTACCGAAAGCCATGATTCTGATTCAGAATACATATCTCATGAAACTGCAATTCTAGTTTTATCTGAAATGAAAAAAATAAATTTTCAAGATAAAGATAAAAATTATGAAATTGAATTCGACAATATAAAAAAAGACGACTTACAAATCAAATTCGAAGATGGATCAATTTATTATCCTGATCTAGTAGGTTTTTTTAGCAAACCAATAGAATTAGCCAGGAAATGGGGGGGGAAAGTAGCCATTGAAGTTAAAGTAACTCACAAATGCAGTTATGAAAAAATAAAAGATTTTCAAGACCATAACATACCCATAATTGAAGTTTCATTATCGGATAAGATGAGGCTCAATTCAGAATTAAACAATACTGATATCGATGAAGATGAAATGGAACGATATTATAACTTTTTAAAGAGCAAATTTAATAACATTGTTTATATGAAAATATTATCTGACCCTATAATGTTAAATGAGCATAAATTTATAATTAACAAAAAAAAATGAAACGATTATTAAGGCTATAAAAGAGATTGAATCATTTAAAGGCAAGCTGGCAAAAGAAACTGAAAAAAAAGAATCATTTGAATCAACAATAAAAGAAATGAAACAGGAAATATTTAAGCTAAAAGAATCAATCGATAATACAAAACATCTTAATAATTCTTTGCTAACGCAATTAGATAATGAAAAAAACAGAGCTGATTCATTCAATGAAAAAATTAATGAATTAAAACTCAAGGATTATGAAAGCATGAACTTTCTAGAGCGTTTTAAACGACTTTTCAGGTAAATTTTTTAATAAAGAATTAAGAAAACAACAAGATGCAACAGAAGATATATATGTATAAAACTCTCCAACTAGAAATTATTTACGAATATATAATACCTTAGGAGTTAAATTTTATCTATTGCTTCCGCTCAATCAAAAGATATGGATGGGACCATTCAGTAACCTCCTCATATGAAACAAACCCATCGTGCTCCAGTGCGCAAACGCCCTTATGGCTGGCAACATAATCGTATACAGACTGACTTTCCAGCCCCTTTAGCATGCGCGACAGCAGCTTCCGGCGCATCACATCTGACTTCCTGCGTTTACGCGCTGCCACATCTTTATAGATAATGTTGTATGAAGGTGGCGGGTCAAGATTAGATTAACGTTTAATGTTTTGTCTTCAATTCAAGATAAGGGTGATTCCAGCAGATCTCACAGTTACTCACCATCCCATCATGCTCAATCGAGCCGCATACCCCTGGATTAGCCAGCACTGCTTCATACACCGCCTTACTCTCAATACCTTGGATCATATGCGAAAGAACACACCGACGAACACTCGCGGTGATCTTGTCAGGTTTAACCATCAAAGACTGACGGACAGCATTGCGTATGGCCCAACCGCGACCGGGGCAATTAACATGCTCATCAAGATAACGCGCCACCAACGCGTTAAGTGCCCTTCTCACGGGCCGAACAAACTCAATCCACTCATCAGCCACACACACCGCTTCATTGTAGCCATACAAATCACAAAGCTTACGAAACGCAGCGCTGTCCTTATGCTTACGAAACTCTCCGAGTGAATAAATCAGAGTATAGATAAGCAACTTAGCAGCCTTTTGATCAACGTTGAACCGACGCATAACCTTCTTCTTGGTGATCTTTGCCAACCGCTTACATTTGATGCCGTATCTCTCCAGTTCATGTTTCAGAATAGTCAGTTGGCTGCTTTTGATATCGTAGTTATGGCCTTCAACTACCGACCATTTGATAGCTGCCTTTAGCGCCTGAAAGCCACCATTCTTCTCAAATGAACGCGTTCCCCGCTCTGCCAGTTTGTATTCAGGAAAATATTCAACTACCAAAGGAACGCTTGAAACCATCCTGCAACCACGTTCAGCCAGATGCTGGAGGAAGTGAGACTTCAGAACAGCCTCCCTTTCGTCTTCAGGAACGTAGGCCTGTAGCTTATCAAGGTTGATACGCAACGCCCCCATGTTGAGATACACCTGACGCATATATTGCTGGGTTTCACGGGATACGTGACGCGTAGCATGGCGGGGCTTATTGAAGTGCGATAACGCTTTGTGGATCAATTGCTCTTCTGTCATGATCTTTTGGTTATGAACACGCTTACCCACAGACAGATAAATGTAACGGTCATCGCGCTGCTTGTAGTCATCAGGCGAGACTTCAAACCAGCGTTTTAGGTATGCCTTGGACAAAGCAAAAGTACGACTTTTCCCATTCCCCCATGAATGAATTTTAATATCTATAATCCCTGCATCTTTCAGCAACTCTAACGCCCGGTCACAACACAGGTATTTATTCTGTTTAAAGACAAACGGTAATTCTTCTTTACCCAGCTCATTATATATTGGCGAGTATTGCGTCCATGGATTATCCTCCGGGGTGTCTTTAGCATAAAGGAAGTTATTACAAATCAGATGCTGCAAAAACCGTTGAATATCCAGATAGTATGACGGAGACTGGCGACCATCTTTCCCAATGAAAGGTATGTTATGTACATCCTCAATGAACTTATTATAAGTATCAAGTGTAACCAGAATGCCACGTTTAATAATATAACCCACAGAATATTTCACAGAATACCTCGTAATTGAAAGTTGCATAACACAAAAAACACAGTTGTTTTTTACAACGCTGAAATTTACAACATCAATTACGAATACCTTAATGAAGGCCAATTTTTTTCATATTACTCACACTCACATATTACCACGCTCCCACCGCTATATATCTCTGCTGCTCATTATCACTATTAATATGGCAGTGACATATACATACTATATAGTGAGTAATATAGAGTTATACCTGATAACTACCTTGAGGAGTGCATTAACCGGTATAATTAACAAAAATACAGAATCGAAAATACAAACATAGATTCTGTGTTATGGGGATAATCATCAATCCCTGCAGTTAATACCAGGGTACTAAAGTCCATGTCTGGAATAAAAAGTCATCGCCGATTTTCCCCTACCATTGTACGAGATGCAAATCTGACACTAAACAGCAGCGGTAGTTAGCCGGTCTACCACGCCAAAATCCGGCAACGTTGGACGGTCTGAAATGCTGGTTTTTGCAGATCACGCATTTCGGTTCTGCCTGTTAGCCGATCAATCATTGAAGTTACTGGCCTCTGAATCTGCCGGACTGGTCGCCATACAACAGGCTGATGACGAAGCGGACAGTCCCCTTGCTTATGGCCGAATTACTGATGAAGAACCGCAGCCCTGCTCAGCGCTGAATGCAGAATTGCACAGTCAGAGACCAGGCTCGCCTACAAAGCCGCAATCACTAAATCACTTTTTTCAAAGCGCCAAATGTTTTCATCATGGTTAGCCTGCCAGTGCTGAATAGTGTTGATCGCCCATTTTTAGCAACTAGGCGAGTTAACGCATCTACATACCCTCCCGATATCCTCTTTGAACGATTTCAGCGAAAAGCTAATCAACAAATCTATGTTGCGTGACAACTCTGTTATGGCAAGATAGTAAATAAAAATTTCCTAAGGGAAGGAACAAAGTGGCAGCTAAAGAGCGTTACTGTTATCAAATCTTAAAGATCCACTCGGTAATTGTTGATTTTGATGGAAAACCGCATCTTTCCAAAGTCCCTGGGGTTGTTCAGGGAGAAACATTCAATCAGTGGAAGAGGAGAGTTCTAGGCCCAGAAGTGGATAACGTAGTGGTCTATTGTCCACAAGAGCCCAGCCCTCAAACTCGGATGCATAATCTGAGAGTAGCAAATTCTGCTAGACATGTTGAACGCATGTTCAGAGAATTTGGAAAAACTAAAGATAACAAAAAGCAGAAAGCCGTTGATGATGCTATTGCCGACACAACGGCCAAATTTTCCAATGTCCCTTGGGAAACGCTAGAAGATTTGCTGGCTGAAAAACAGCATAGTCTGGAACCTTCCATTCAAGATTTTTTTCAGAGAATTATCGAATCCAGCAGGAAAAGCGAAGAAGATATTAGCATCGAAAAACTATTAAATGAACTTATCGACAGCTATAACAGTGCAGCCAGAATGTTCAGAGAAAAAGTTAATAAGAGCTGCGATTGCAAGCTTGAAGTTTAGCTAGCATAAACAACTCCCGGATATGTTGATGCAGCCTACGTATTGCCTTGTGTTAGTAATGCAGCACACCCGCCCACTAGAGATGATCTTATCCCCCTACCCAATTAGCAGATGGCGGTCTTATGACCGCCATCACGCCAGTTTAATCCCGATGTTTACGCTTCGGGTGCGCCTGTTCGCGCCTTGTTAATCGCCGGGGATTACGCTTTTTACTCGGCTTCGACTCGATGAACTGGCTTACAGCCATCTCTTTCTTCGTTGCATTCACTGGCTTTAACTCTGCGATTATTGTACCCAGCGCAGCAACACAAGAATGCCAGTAAGCCCAAACTTCACTCTTGTTGAATAGCTCCGTTTCATGCGTTACCAGCGCCCTTTTTAACCTTCGTGACATACGGCTGTTTACATCACCCATGGCGTGCTTGGCCCAGGCTTTGGCGCTGTTACTCTTTGGCCGCGATGACTCAATGAAGTCATTAACAAGAACGGATTTAAGCTTTCCTTCATAAACCACAATGTGCCCGAACGGGTTTTTAAGCTCAGTGAGTTCCGCTAGGGTGACAGACCATGAACCAGAACGACGACCAGGCATAATACGAGCTTCTATGCGTAGAAATTTTTCAAACTCCTCCTGATTGATCTCAATGAACTGTTCCTGCCTAGCCTTGCCATCTTTTAATACAACCTCACTACATTGGTTAAAACCCAGCGAGTTCAGCACACCTGCATATACCTTCTCATAAAGGTTAAACCGTAGCTCGCTCTTCCCGCCTAAGTTCAGCCCAGGCAGCCCCTTAAAATTCACGTGGTCCTTGAAGACAGATATTCCCTTTAGATCCCAGACATAGTCATTGAGCTTGCAACCATACACATCCAGAGCGACATCAATACGAGTTACCCAAGATCTCGCTAACAGACGGTAGAAAATGGCACCGAGCCGATCGCTCAGCCATCCCAGCATGTGATCCATCGCTTTTGCATCCATGTGTTGCGGCCGGAACTCGAAGCGTATCCCACCTGTCTTGACGTGACGAGGTCCCCAGTTGATGTGCAGAAGCATGGGTGAGTCATCACCCTTCCGGTACACTGACAGTCCATATTTATAGGGATGAGGCTTACCCGCTTTATTCTGCGTCGATTTACGTTCAATACGATACTGTTTCCAGCGCCTCCCAAGCACATACTCAAGCTTCTGCAAGAACTCCTCTTTCTCTTCTTCACTATGGAAGCGAGAAACTGATGTAATACCATCAGCTCGCATTGTCATTCGGTGCCCATAGCTACTACAGCAGATTTCATTTGATATGTTGAGCTCAATATTCTTCCTGTTAAGCCAGTTACTATTCTTAGTCATTGTTGTTCCTCTCAGGTATTAACCCAGTGGGGAACAGAGAGCAATAGCTTCCCGTACAGTTATTATTAGTAACTGCTCTTCACCGTTGGCTTAATTAACCCAGCGTCAGCTTTGACTAATATGTTCTCTGTTCATGTTTTTAAGTGCGCTAATAACGTGCTGTTAGACGTTCATGCACTTACTGAACACGCTGGCGGTCAGCCAGCCACTGGTTAACTTCATGCTCGTAGAAACCTACCGAACGAATACCTATACGGACCTGCCGCGGAAATTCATTACGCTGGAGCATTCTGTAGAGCGAAGCCCTGCTCATAGCACAACGCTCAAGAACTTCCGGGACTTTGATGATACGAATTGTGGTCATAACGCACCTGTTTAAGTTACGCATCGGCTGATGCGAACAGGCTTTTACAACCATCATTCCCCCCCTATTTGGGTCAAAAATACCAAAAGCAACAGTTGCATAGTCGAGAAATCAAAATTGCAACAGTTGCTTTTGTGGATCAGTTCAGGCTTAATCGTTTCATGAAGCAACTGTTGCTGTTTCGAATCAGTTCAGGTTTTATACTTCCACGAAGCAACCGTTGCTTTTTCATGTGATGATTGACTACAACATTGGGGGCTTAATGAAAAAGCAGAAAACAAGTGATGCCGTGATCCGGGTTATAGCCAGCCGGGAAAAACTCGAAGAGGAGATTGGAAGTGCTTTCTCAATCAATATGAATGCACAGGTTAAGGCGAGGTTACGGGAGTTATGCGTGTTCTATGGTCATGAGGGCATGCTTACAAGGAAATCAGGGACAGGTCGGCGTTTTAGCGAGGTACTGGCCACACTGATTGATGCTCATTACATTGTTTATGTATTCAATCCCCGAACTGCTTCAGCTAAGGAGCTGATTCGAGTTTTCAAACATGTTCATCGTTTGAAAATGAGAGGCAAGGATAACGAAACCATCAGGGAGACCATGATCAACAGAGGGTTTGACAGGCCTGGCGCTATTGCTGACGTCCTGACAGACAAAAAAATGGACCCTAAAGCATGGACAGAGAAGGACGTAGAAAAGATGCTAAACCCGGAGAAAGTACTAAAGCTTTTGATGAAAATCGAAAATAAACAAAATGGGTGAAATTGCTCGTAGCGACATACTCTCACCAAACGGGTAAATGATACCGTCACCAGCATTTGAGCCGTCTGCTGGCACTGATTTTCATCCCCTCACCACGACAGTCATAGCGTGTAGTCGTGGATATGTCGCTGTGGCCTGCCAGTTGGCGCACAGTATTGATATCCACGCCCTGCTCCAGCAAACGGGTGATGAAGGTGCGCCGCATATCATGTGGAGTAAATCGCGCAATACCCGATGTGTGCTGTAACTCAGCCAGGATACCCGTTAACCCGGTTGTTGTCAGCGGCTGGCTGGCGACCTTACCGTTGCGGTGAATTCGGCTGAACAGTGCGCTATCAGCCTCGTCTGCGCTGACCTTCAGCCACGTGCGGATAGCCTTATCCACTGCATCCGCCACGTGAATTTCACGATATTTACGCCCCTTCCCCTGTCTGACTGTCAGGATGCCATTGCCATAGTCCCGGTGCTCAAGTTTAACCAGTTCCCCGGCCCGCAGCCCCGTTCCACAAAGTGTCAGCACAATAGCGATATCACGACAGCGCCGTACCGGTTGGGAATGCTGTTTTGCTGCCAGAATCAGTGCCCGGATTTCCCGCTTGTCTAACGCCCTTCCCTTACGCTGTATATCACCGCTCACGCGCTTAACTGACCGGATACGGGCCAGCGTTTCGGCGTTTATACAATTGAGGTTAAAGGCCGTCTGCGCCACACCCCGGAGTGCTGACAGCGCCATGTTGACCGATGACACGGCATAACCGTCATCCAGCAGTGCCGCACGCACTTTAGCGACAGCGGCGTAGTTAAGTTGCTCCCACGGATAGTCTGCTGCATCTGCACCATGTTTAAGTATGCTGGCGCTGCGGTTTAACAGGCTGATGATGCCCCGCCGTCCCGATGGTGCAAGACCGCTAAGATACGCATCAAACACGGTGGTTTGCACCACTGGCACAACCTGACGTAACGCAGCCCTGCTCATGCGCCTAACCCGCAATAACGTACATTAAACCAGGTAACTTTCAGCATCACACCAGCCCCCGCTCAGCCATCGACACCGTTTCAGTTCCTGCCACGATAAAGTGGTCAAGCAAACGCACATCCAGCATTTCCAGCAGCTCCTGAAGCTTTTTAGTCAACTTAATATCGCAGCGGCTGGGTTCAGGTTCGCCGCTGGGGTGGTTGTGGACAAGGATGACTGCGGCGGCGTTATGTTTCAGTACGCGTTTGATAACTTCGCGGGGGTGAACGCTGACCGAGTTTAACGTACCCCTGAACAGGATTTCACGGTGCAGCAGCTGATTCTGATTATCGAGCAGGATGATGCCAAACTCTTCATGTTCAAGCGGTGCGAGCTCAACCATCACGCACCGTCGGACATCATCAGGGGAACAGAGCTGAACCCCACGCTGATAGTAACGGCTGATAATGTCACGCGCCTGGTCAAGGATACGGTTTTCACGCTGGGTAAACATGGTCATGTCAGAACTCCCGTTCAATGAAGTAAATGGCGTCGGGAAATAGCTGGCGGCGGGTTACGCCAGTACGCAGGGAGAAAGCTTTACGGGGCATAGTGGTTCGCCCGTTGCTGTCGAAGAAACAGAGCGTTTCCTCATCTATTTTGACCAGAAGGGACCAGTGAAACTGGTCGCTGAGCATAATCAGGCGGGAGTGGTCAGTAACATCAAGAAACCGCTGCATTTCCCTGAACAGTCGCCCGTCTGTTACTCCCCGCTTCCTTGCAAACGGTCTGGTGATTTGAACCGGGAACTGGCGGCTGTAGTGCCCTTTCTGCAACACCTGCGCTATCAGCCAGTCCAGACGGTCCTCTTCAATCCCTTCAGTCAGCCATTCATGCAAAGGCCAGCGCTGCTGATAAGCCTGAATAAGTCGGTTCATTAACGGGCGTCGCTTCACCCTGCCGTCATACAACCAGCTCAGCATGTTAACCACGCAATAAGCACCGCAAAGACAGTCCAGTTCGCCCTGTTGAGACGCACGTATCCCTCTGTCAGTCGTCACAGATAATTCCTCATAAGATAGTGATGATTAGTAAAGGGGGATTAGCTTTCCCACAGTACTGTAATGGTGTAAGCGTTCATGCCGTGATACTGAATAAAGTTGGATTGCCAGAGTTCAAATAACTCCCTTCCGGCGTTAACAGGCAGGTCACCAACATGAGCCAGAAAGACATATTGCTGACTCCAGCTAAAATCAATTTCCTTTTCCAGTTCGGGGTAAACCACACCCATATAACTGAAGTCGGTGATGTAATCGAAATACCATTCATCATTGCGTGAAACAATCCGTATTTCGACAGGATGGTAACCGCCCTTTTCAGCGCTGTAGCTCAGGTCTTTAAATAATAGACTGACGGCTGTAATTTTGGTTTTATGCGGCGGTGGATTTCCCGCCTCATTTATTATGATATTTATTAATTCCTGATCGACGGGCATAGCTAGCCCTTTCTGATGTATTTTATTCACTTTAATCCCATGTATTGGTTGACGGATAGTTCATTAACTTCACTCAATGGAGTGTCAACTGAATCAAGTCTGTGCAAATCATACTTATATGCCCATTCATTGACTGCCTGATAAGGACGCACACAATCAATCCACCATCTTTTCATATAACTTGCCGCACAAAAGGCAGTATCGTTAATGTCTATGCCATAATACTTAATAAAGAGTTTATTAACTAATTCCTGCCATTGTAATAATGAATACACAATATCCCCTGTTAGATATAGTCAGACCTGTGTTCTTTAAATACAGTCAACCCTCCAGTGAAGGATTAACAAAATGAACGTTTAAAGAATGTGATAATTTAAATGGCTGGTTGCAATTAATAACACTACCCAGCAATGAAATTATAGCAAAAACATACTTTCATTGCAAATAATAACAATGAGAAACCAGTTCGTAATTCAGAACGGAAATAACTGAAAACAGATTTTTATTTATTAATAAGTAATGGCATACTTTTCATTCCGCCATGTCAGACGGGTCAGGGTTCCGGGGTGGTTCCTTCTGTCTGACATGGCGGAAAACTGACGCTATCACACCTTCCCGTTCAGCTTTTCAAAGAGGCGCTTACGCTCATCTTCGGGAAGCTTCACAATTTGCGCCGCCAGTTCAGAAACATCAGGCCCCTTAGACATCAGTTCGTCCTTTACCAGCCTGAGGGCCTGCTCCATCAGTTGCGCCCGCGAAGCTGGCGACATATTGCGATACAGCTGCACCCAGAGGCTAAGCTGGCGATCGCTGTCGGTGAGAGTAAACGCTTCACCCTTAGCCCTGTTTCTCTCATCATCAAGCGACATTGTGGCTGCGCTGATATGGTAAACCACGCCTTTACCGGCAGTCCTTTTACGACGTATTTCTGGGTGCAGGGATGCCAGCTTTTCCAGGCGCATCCTGGCGCCACGCGCAGTGCCCGGCATCCCCTCAATACGGGTGAATTCCTCTGCTGTCAACCAGTCTTTAGCCTCTTCAACAGAAGCTTCAGGATGGGTCGGTATAGCCGATACTGATCTCTTACTGCTCATATAAATTTCACCAGATATCAATGCGTTAAAATGAAAACCATCAAATAGATACCAAAAGAACTTGAAAGGTATCTTTTATTCGCATTTAATATCCATGTACTGATTCCATGGAGTTAATACTGTGCGTAACTCAACAGCATCGCAGAAAAAGCAGAGCAAAGGAAGTTCAGGGAACTGGCATCGTGCCGATATTGTGGCAGCACTTCACAAGCGAGGGTTAACGCTGGCGTCACTGTCACGCAGTCACGGCCTTGCGCCACGTACATTAAATAATGCCTTAGAGCGTCATTATCCCAGAGCTGAGCGCATTATTGCCGGGGCTCTGGATACGACACCGGAAACATTATGGCCGGAAAGGTATGCCCTTAAAAATGGACCTAATAGCAGGTAAAGGATGCAGCCATGGCAGCCACCATCACTGAAATAACGGAATGCTTTGAGTATTTTTTCAGTTCTCTTTATCGCAGGGAGTTCGTCAAAACCCTGCGTCTGAACGAATGTAGCGAGCGGGAATTACTGCCTCTGGTACGTTGCTATTTGCTGGGTTGGTTTGCAGATAATTTCTCACCGGAAGTAAAAAGCAAGCTGCCAGGAACTGTATCCGGGCACGGTTACATTGATTTTGTCATTGATGATGTAGCCGTTGAGTTTGCAGTACGTAAACCAACTGCGGCACGTTCCAATGTCTCCGCGACCGTCAACAGTACAGAAGTAAAGAAATTGATGAAGCACGATGGTAAAGCCTTGCTTGTGCTGTTTGACTTCTCTGACACGCCTTATTCAGAAGAACAGATCGAATCCTTCCGCAACTGGCCTTCTCTTGGTCGAGGGAATCATCGCAAGTCCGCATTCAACGTCGTTTATTTCTTTGTGGAAAAACGCAGACCGCTGGCACTGGGGAAAATCACCAAAAATATCCGTATCACTTAATAGGGAATTAAATAATGAACAGAAAACTGCTGGCCTTATTGATGGCAGCCATAACGCTACCTGTTGCAGCAGCGCAGTACGTAAAACCCGGAGCAGTTCTAACCCTGAATCCGGGAAAAGACAATGCTGAATTCAACATTAATGCCTCAACGGGGGATGGTTCGGGCGTATGTAATATGGAGGGTACAGCACAGCAAATAGCTGCCGGAGAAAGCCAGAAGCGTCGCTGGGTCTGGAATGACAATACCAGTCAGTGTGTTGCAGTAATTAGTGAACTGAAAAACGGTAATGCCAGCGTGATGACCCGTGGTTGCGAGGGATACTGTGGCGCTTCTGCGACAGGTGAAATGGATGGTTTGTTTAATAAGAAATAAAGTATCATTAATTTACGAAGGAACTACAGATGAAAAGAGCGATACTTCTAGTATTAATTGCTGCTGGTTTTCTGGCTGGCTGCGGCGAGAAAACGCCAAAATGCAGTAGTGATGACGCTAAAAATCTAGTCGTGGATATTGCCAGAAAGACAATCGAGAAAGGGATGACACTGGATAAGGATGTGCGGATTTCAGTTGAAAATGTTAGAACATTAAGCTATGAATCAGGCCTTGACGTTTACCAGTGCGCGGCTGATTTAACGTTTACAAAGCCAGATCTACAAAACTCTTTACCAATAACTTACCGGATTCAGAAAACAGATGAGGGTAAAGGTCAGTTCTATATAAATGTATCAGGATTATAATCACTGAATAACATTCGAGTTCCTTTGGGGTGAAGTAATTCATGCTTTATCCCAAAAGGAATCTCCATGAAAAAGATCATCAAATTTACCATTGTAGCTATTATCGCATTTAGTTGGTTCATTACACTCAATACAACTGAGCCAGAGAAAGTTCTTCCTGCTAATGCTCCTTTCATTATTAAATCTAACGTACCAGGCATGTGCAAGGTCAGCGCCATCACAACCTCTTCCGGTATTAATCAAAATTTACCCATCGTAGCGTGTAAAGTACAATCATTCTTGGTTAATTAAGTTAATCGACCTCATAGAACTGCTTATAGAAAACTAAATCATGACTATAAGCAGATCTATTTTAATTAAAAAGTTTCGATTTTTTATAAATTAACTCCAGATAACGCCATCTTAAATATCATTAATTTCATTCAATAAAGTCCTCTACCGTTCCAACAGCTATACTTTGCCGAATATCTATTTGAGAATCAATCAGTTCTTCAATTGTGATATCCAACCCATCGTCTTCATGTGGTTTCGACTTGGGATTGCGACCTTCTAATAATTTTTCATTATAAGTTACCCCCAAAGGCGACAATACTTTCCTGACTTGAGAGTATGGTATTTGATTTAGCCCCATACTATCCCACAAAGCCACTCCAATCCCCTGCGTTTTTAGTGATGCTATATCTATATTTAAAAAATAATTAACTGGTTTACTAGATACTATAAACCCTAACTGAATTAGATCGTAAAGCTCAGTTAAGACAACGATCTGTTCTGCTGTAGTTTTTCCTGCCTCAAACTTCACCTGAGGAATATGAAATAAAAATGTACTATTCTTGTCCATAAAACCGGCCAATAAGCAATATTGATTATAAGACAATCTGTTAGCAAAATTTAGAAAGGAAGACATCTGTTGCAAGGGTATCTTTTCGTTAAAGCACATCGATGCATACAAGTTACCAATATATTTTATTTTTTGTTGCTCATATGTATTTTTTGCGATAGTTATTATCCCCTCTAACATCTCCACTGATTTTGGCTCTTTACTCCTATTCTCTTGCTCTCCAAAAAAACCATCATTCCTTACAGGAAGCATATCAACTTCTATAAACCTCTCAGCCCTTTTTGCTGCGATAGACACAACTGAAACAACTCGCTCAACTTCTATTTTCGACAAACTCCGAGTTGCCCAATCAAATAAAACAGTTGATAAAAATCCGCCTGCAGCCCCCGGCAATACACCACCACCACCGATACCAGAAACCCCGCCAGCAATAGTCCCACTAACTATTGCGACAAGCGGTGTAGCAACTTGTTGCAGTCTCCTTTTTAATAAATCCTGTTTAGATTTTCTTTTATTTTTCATTTTAATATCCCTTTATGTCATTTTTAAATATTTTTATACTAAAGTAATTCCCACAACAGCCAGCAACTCACTTAGCTTAATGGTATTCAGACTCTGTTGAAATGTGGCCATTTAGCAGCCCCAACACATGTTCAACATCACGGCTGTCCGTCGCTATCTGAAAATAATCATTTTCTTGGAAGTGAAAAGTGTCTCTAAGCGTGGTGCCAATTTGTAGATCAATTTCCTTTGTAGGTAATATTGTTCTTATGATGAATTGGTTGCGTTCTGCAATGATGCTGAATTCAGGCCATCCCTCATCAGCCTGAAGGCAAATCAGTCTGATATAAGGGCAGAAAGCAGTACCTACTGCGGTCATATAAGTTATATTTAAATTGTTAAAAGCTTGGTATTTATCCCTAAGTTTCTGATAAAGGCAGAATGTGAGCAACTCGGCATGTTCACCATTAAGTTGGCTGCGCTTTAGTATATAAACCTTCTCGTTAGACTCAACACGAAGGGCTCGAGCTTCACAAAACTCGATGACTGCCGGCGTCCGGACGATCAATCCTCGCCAATCCTCACTCAGGTGCGCACTAGAAATGATATCTTCCAGTTGATTCGACAAGTCAATATGTGGATTCATTCGGTCCCACAGATTTTTCAGCAGACCGCGTTTTCCCTCAGAACGTAAGAATCGCTTCCAGCTGGCTTCATCATCTGCACGATCAACTATGAAGGACTGATTTTTTCCCTTTGGCAGTAAGCAGTCCCCCAAACTCAACAGAGCCCGCAGCCAATAGTACGCACCTAACTCCTTTAAGCCAACATTCGAAAAGGTAGCATGAGCCCAGCTCCAGTAGTGCTCAAAGGCATGCTGGAGCTCAAGATGTTGGTCAGCAGTCCAGTCACAGGGAGCTACCATTTTAAACTGGTCCGCTACACCTGAGAACTCTATTAGGAAGTCAATTTGACCAGCAAAGTATCCATGTACCTCCGCTGTTTGGATAAGAGGCCCCCACCCTTCATGGGCTTGTATCAATGCACACTTGATACGCTCCTCGTTAATTTGAAGCCTATTGAAGCCATCCACAGAGTTGTCGGGAATCGCTAGATACTCCAGAATACTATCTGCATGAATCAAAAGTGTATTTACACTTTCCAAGCTACGCCGGAAATCATCTACCCGGTTATAGGTAGTATTCACTGACAGATTCTTGATAACTCTCATCCAGTGATGAAATGCCTCTGGCTCAGGTTTGCCCTTATGTTTGTGGAGATAGCCCACATAGGCCGCGAACTGCACCGCTTCGCTATAGCTTAGGGAGGTGAAGTACGGACTAATAATTTTGCCTAGTATGGATGACTCATTAAAGAACTGATCGTTTAGCAACCCCGTGTACAATCTATTTTTTTCTGCGTGTAACGTATCCAGCAAATAAATAAGCGACGTAGAAAAACGCTCATCAAGCCAATCTCGGTGATGGTAGTCTTGGAATGACAATGTGCTATGTAGATTTCGCAACAGCTCGGTATCTTTATTGAATGCTTCTCCCCCTGAGTCTCGCGTTACCAAAGCCACCACCCTAAACAAGCGAAGGAAAGCTTGATCAAACAGGTTGCTTTCTTTGTCACGAAATTGCCAGAATAAGTCCCCCCAATGCGTGTCCAGTTGGATGGACACGTATTCATGGATGGGAAATGAGCTTTCACCAATATAAAACCTGCGATCTACAAACTTAGTTTTAAGCAACTGCTCATAACGAGCCTTGAAGTTTTCGAACTCAGTGAGAGGCTTTCCCCGGGCATTCATCTTGATATAAAGGTCATCCGAGAGGCCAAAGTCATGCAGACCTAGGAGTTGAAATGTGACAGCTGGACGAGCTTCGTCTACCAGTCTAGCGAATAAGTTCGAATGAGTTGCAAAGCGCTCATGGATGGCGTCCATCATACCTTGAACAGACTGGATAGAGGGGTCGCGTAGCCAGCTTCGGAAAAACCAAGGTTGATCGCAAACAATGTTCGCAAGCGAAACCACCTCATCCACAGTTTCGGTTGGACGATACACCACCAACTGGTCAAAAAAGTCATTACTACTAGGCCGAACTCCGTAGCGGAAACGAGACTTTCCCTCTGCCACGAACAATGCTGTAAATTCTTCCCAGGCGCTATCGCGCCATGCCAAATACCAATGAAGCAGAAACAAGGTGGTCAAACGCTGCTGCCCGTCCAAAGGGAGGAACTGTGTCTTTCCTTGGCATTCTTCAACACTGCCATAAATAAAATCTAAATTTAGCGGCAAGCTGACGTCATGAGCGGGCTTGAGCAGAGCATCCTCCAGTGCGGCAAGGAAAGTATCACGAACCTCTTGCTCATCAGGCCGACCTTGGGCATAGTCACGCTGAATAATCGGGATTTGGATATGTGTATGCTGTTGCAGCAGCTGAATGTAGGTGATTTGTTGGCCTAGGTTCATTGAATTTCCCTTTTGCTGCCGCAGAAAAAGTAGGTGAGTGTATCCAGCATAGCTATTTCGTAAGCTTCTCGGTCATGCTCAGCCCAGAACAGGGCATTACCCACCTGGGGGCTGTAGCATTTCAGGAAAATGTTACGGGTGCACAGCGGCACAAAGATACCGGCCTGATCAAGGGATAGTAATCTCTGGCGCTTTACCGCAAACACAGCATTGCCGTAACTGCGGTTGGTATGTTCATCCAGCAGAGTCAGATTGCACAAACCATGCTCTTCCTCCCACTCCCCCACTTCGGAAAAAAACTCCAGCACTTTGTCATACAGTTCGTCAAACACTTCAGGAAGCTTAGAGGCTGCTGGGTCAACTAAGTTGATCTTAATCTCTTCGTATAAAGCATTATTCGAGCCTTGCGTAGCCATAAATCTAAGGCAATGTTCCAGCCAGGTCCTTTGTGCATCCGTACGGCCAGGCTTGTCATCGCTAACGGAGCGAATATGCTCGATATCCCAGCACTGGGTCTTGAAACTGTCGAACTGGAAACGCAGATTTGAGCGCACATCTTGCAACAAGGTTGCGAGGTTAAATAGAAGCAGCCAAGCACGAATGCGGCCGTGGCTCGACTTACGATCGTAGCTGAGTCCATCCATATGTGTAGACAGGCGCTCTCGTACAACCTCCTCGCTCACAGGAACAGACAGCGCATCACCTGTAACGAGGTGGAAGATCTTACAACGCAAAGTCAGCTCGAAACTGCTCTTAGTCGTGCCTTGCGCCAGTTTGCGGATATCGTTGATTCCGACACGTTGATGAACCAAAAAACCCACCATATGGAAGAGCCTACGATCCTCAAACCATTCTTCTAATTGCAGGAAGCTGGACTTAATGCGTGCCCACTCGTCTTCAACGCTGGCACCGGATGCCTTAAGCCGCCCATTGACATGATGAAATGTTGCATAGGTGTCATACTGCCATAACTGCGATAAACCGTCTTCTTGCGCAACCAGTTCAAACAATAGGCCAATGCGGTTCTGGGCAGGAGCTGGCTTGTTGCTTATGAAGTACCAAAAAGCATCGTTTTGGAGGGCTTTTTCCAGCTGGTCCCATTCATAGGCTATGCGTAACTGAGCGCTTGTGGGATCAGCACTGGCACCGGTGCTTCGACGCAGAAACAGCGCGCGGATAAGTTCGTCTGAAGTTAGCGGTATCTTACCTACATTCAGCCTGGTGAAAGCCTCAACCGGATGATCTTCATCTGCCAACTCGAACCAGATGAGCTTGACCTGGTTTATTATTGCAGCCTTGATCGTTTCCACCTCACTCTCGTGTCGAGCAAACCAGTCCTCTATGGTCTGCATAGCTAGATAAAGATGAAAATAGTCAGCGTTAGTCTCCGCCAGTTCAGAGGAAGGCTCTTCTAAAAAGGCCGGCAGTTTGGGACGAGTTTCATAATCCAGCTTATAGAGTGGCTGACGGAATCGCTCGGCTAAACGCTCGTTAAAGTGACGAAGGACCAACAAAAGTGTGGTCAGCCGTTGCTGACCATCTACTACCTCCCAGTCCCCTTGTAGCCGCGATTTGATTACTAAGGGCTGTAAGCAGTAGAATTCCTGAGGCTGAGGGTTGGGTCGCTGAGTGAACTCGTGAATGTCATCCAAAAGCTGGGTTATCTGGAACGAGGACCAACGGTACCCTCTCTGATAGGCTGGGATGAAAAAGCGTTGGGGCCGTCCATCTGCAAGGAAAGTGCGTAGTTCATGAACGGTTTTCAATTGAATTTGTTGTGTCGCCATACCAAACGGGACCTCTAAGGCAATAGTTTTTGGCTAATGTTTTACTCTCTACTAGCTCGAATATTTATAGTCGTATAAGAGCGCACTCAAATGCTCAAAAAAAGGATTCATCGACTATTTAAAATTAATCTATTAAAGTCGGAACAGTATTGTTTCAAGGTGCAGTTTAAATTTTAACCTTGTCTAAATAATCAGCCCAAACTTGCAACCACTTCCGGCACTCAGCGTCATACTTATACAAGTTATAAATCCCCTCAACACCACCGCGCGTATGCCCCAGTATGGCCTCGGCCACCTCATTTGGACATTGCAAGCGGGATAATCCTGTCCGCACTGTACGACGTAGATCGTGGGGTGTCCAATGAGGTATATCAAGCATTTGGCCGCTTTCACGTAAACGCCATGAGTTTTCAGTTAAATACTTCTGCTGGATTGGCTTCTTAGTGGCTTGCGAAGGAAACAGATATTTGTCGGAGGTAAGCCGTAGTACTTTGAGAAAGTCGATTGCCTGATCAGATAACTGTACGTAGCGTTCTACCCCTGTTTTGGTTTCTCGCAGATGGATAGTGCCTTTTTCAAGATCAACATCCTTCCATGCCATATTGCAGACTTCACCGGTACGGCAACCGGTCCAGAGAGTCAAACGTAGCACGTTTTTGATCGTTGGCGTATAAGCAGAGCCCGGAAGCCAGTTAAGGAATTTAGCAAGCTCATCCTCACTCAGTACTCGTGTTCCACGTCCATTTGTGAGCTTGATTCTGGTCTGTCGTAAACTGGATTTTGCTAACAACGCTGGATTCGCAAAACTGTCATCAAAGCGCCCAAGGCCAATAGCAAATTCATATGCGAGTGAAAGCTCCCTCAGTACATTCCCTGCCTGTACAGTTGCACCTCGAGCTACAATGTCAACAACGGGTAAAAAGTGATCCACTTACCGCCACCACCAACGGTTTAATATTGATCCACCTTGTTTACTCAGGATTAGCTTCAGCTATAACCCCGGCCTTTCGTTTCTGCTTCAGTCGATAGC
>NZ_JAPPTE010000015.1:0-139899 GCF_026719375.1 Citrobacter sp. W9
GAATTAAACTTCGTAATGAATTACGTGTTCACTCAGAGACTTGGTATTCATTTTTCGTCTTGCGACGTTAAGAATCCGTATCCTCGAGTGCCCACACAGATTGTCTGATAAATTGTTAAAGAGCAGTGCCGCTTCGCTTTTTCTCAGCGGCGCGGGGTGTGCATATTACGCTATCCCGCTTCAGAGTCAAGCGTTTATTTACGCTTTTCTCCGCTGACCCGGCGGCGTGTAATCCGTTGTTCCGTGTCAGTGGAGGCGCATTATAGGGAGTTATTTCAGGCTGACAAGGGGAAATTTAAAATAACTTTCCGAATGCACACTTTTTCACCAAAACAACCATTAACATGCCATAAAATAAGCAATTTGCCGTTTTTGCAGCCGCAATCACACTACCTGGTGGCATACTAATGAATAAGAGAAAGAGTAAGGAATAACATTCATGCCTTTAAATGCCCAACAGCTAGCCGCACAGAAGAATCTGTCCTACGTTCTGGCCGAAAAGTTGGCTCAGCGAATCTTAAAAGGTGAATACGCGCCGGGAGCTATCCTGCCCGGTGAAATAGAGCTGGGCGATCAGTTTGGCGTGAGTCGTACCGCAGTAAGAGAAGCGGTAAAAACGTTAACGGCAAAAGGTATGGTATTACCGCGCCCGCGTATTGGCACTCGCGTCATGCCTCAGGCAAACTGGAACTTCCTCGACCAGGAGCTGCTTACTTGGTGGATGACGGAAGATAATTTCCCTCAGGTCATAAAACATTTTCTGGTGATGCGCATCAGTCTGGAGCCTCAGGCCTGTTTACTGGCGGCGACTATCGGTACGGCAGAACAAAAAGCGCATCTCAATACACTGATGGAAGAGATGGTCGAGTTGAAAAGAAATTTCCGGCGCGAGCGTTGGATAGAAGTTGATATCGCCTGGCATGAGCACATCTATGAAATGAGTGCGAATCCGTTCCTTATCTCCTTTGCATCACTGTTCCATTCCGTCTACCAGACCTACTTTACCTCTATTACCTATAACGATGTGGTGAAGCTGGATTTGCATCAGGCCATTGTCGATGCGATAGAAGATAGCGATGGCGATCGCGCCTTCACCGCCTGTCAGGCATTGCTGATAGCACCGAACGTGCTACCGGATAAATAATATGTCAGAAAAGAAATCTCGCAGTATGGCCGGGCTGCCATGGATAGCAGCCATGGCCTTTTTTATGCAGGCATTAGACGCCACTATCCTCAATACCGCTTTACCCGCAATAGCGCACAGCCTTAACCGCTCTCCACTCGCCATGCAGTCGGCTATTATCAGTTACACCCTGACGGTCGCCATGCTGATCCCGGTGAGTGGATGGCTGGCAGACAGGTTCGGTACCCGACGCGTCTTTATGATTGCCGTAAGCCTGTTTACGCTGGGCTCGCTGGCTTGTGCGCTATCCAGTTCCTTAAGTGAATTGGTGGTTTTCCGCGTCATCCAGGGCATCGGCGGCGCGATGATGATGCCTGTTGCCCGTCTGGCTTTATTGCGAGCTTACCCGCGCAGCGAATTACTCCCTGTGCTTAACTTCGTGACCATGCCTGGGCTTGTGGGCCCTATTTTAGGTCCGGTATTGGGCGGGGTTCTGGTCACGTGGGCCAGTTGGCACTGGATTTTCCTGATTAATATTCCCATAGGCGTGGCGGGTATCTTCTATGCACGCAAATATATGCCGAACTTCACCACGCCGCGCCGCGGCTTTGATATGACAGGTTTCTTCCTCTTTGGCCTGAGTCTGGTGTTGTTTTCCAGTGGTGTTGAGCTGTTTGGTGAGAAGCTTGTCGCTACCTGGGTCGCACTCAGCATTATTGTGACCAGTATTCTGTTGCTGCTTGCCTACATTCGTCACGCGCGTCGTCACCCAACGCCGCTGATATCGCTTCCCATATTTAAGACCAGAACCTTTTCCGTTGGGATCGCTGGAAACCTTGCCACGCGTCTGGGTACAGGGTGTGTGCCGTTCTTAATGCCGCTGATGCTACAGGTAGGCTTTGGATATCCGGCGTTAATTGCTGGTTGCATGATGGCGCCAACGGCGCTGGGATCAATACTGGCAAAATCAATGGTGACGCAGGTGCTACGCCGACTCGGCTACAGAACGACACTGGTGGGTGTTACGGTGTTTATCGGCCTGATGATTGCGCAATTCGCTTTGCAATCCCCTGCTATGCCGGTCTGGATGCTGATCCTACCGTTGTTTATTTTAGGTATGGCGATGTCCACCCAGTTTACCTCAATGAATACCATCACTCTGGCGGACCTTACCGATGAGAACGCCAGCAGCGGTAACAGCGTGCTGGCCGTTACGCAGCAACTGTCGATCAGTTTAGGGGTCGCTATCAGCGCAGCCGTCCTGCGTATCTATGAAGGTATGGAAGGTACTAATACGGTTGAACAGTTCCATTACACCTTTATAACCATGGGCGCGATCACTATTGTCTCTGCGCTGATGTTTATGCTGCTAAAAGCCAAAGACGGACGTAACCTGATCAAAGATCGGCACAAGCCTAAACCGACCCCCGCGCCATCAAAACAGGAGTAAGTTGCAGGCGTTGTTGCTGCAATGCGGGCTGCGCCATCCGGTGGATTAACACATCGATGGCCAGCTCGCCTAATTCATCTTTGGGTTGATGGATAGTCGTCAGCGGCGGCGTCATATAGCGTGCCAGTTCGATATCATCATAACCCACCACCGCCATATCCTGCGGAATACGCAATCCTGACTGATACAATGCCTGATACGCTCCGACGGCCATTGCGTCGTTCCCGGTGAAAACGGCCTGCGGTCGCTGTTTATGTGACAACAACGTTTGCATAGCTTCAAAACCACCGCCGAACTCAAAGTCACCGGTGATCTCGTAACCTTCCGGGACCGGCAAGCCCGCTCGCTTCATGGCCGCCCGATATCCTTCCAGACGTAAACGCGCCGGTGTTTTATCCAGCGGCCCGGTAATACAGGCAATGCGCGTAAAACCTTTATCGATAAGATGCTGAGTGGCTAAGTCCCCGCCTAACAGAGAGTTATCCTGAATCAAATCGCTTTCGCCATCAAAGGGCGACCAGTCCATCATTACGGTAGGAATAGAAGGATAGCGTTGCATTATCTCTCTGGAAGGCTGGTGCGTTTCGGTGCAGAGCAGCAGCAAGCCATCCACCCGTTTTTGCATCAGCGTTTCCAGATTGCGGTTCATTCGCTGTTCATCGCCTTCGGTATTGCATAACACCAGGCTGTAACCGCGTTCAAAACAGCTACGTTCAACGCCACGAACCAGCTCGGAATAAAAAGGATTGGTACTGGCAGTGATTAACATGCCAATGGTGCGGGTCTGGTTTAACTTGAGACTGCGCGCCAGTGCGGAGGGCGCATAGTTAAGCTCTTTAATTGCCGCTTCAACTTTGTCAGTGACAGACTCACTGACAAAGCGATCTTTATTAATGACGTGAGAAACCGTCGACGTAGAAACACCCGCCAGGCGGGCGACGTCCTTCATTGTAGCCAAGCGTTACCTCTGTTGACTTAAAAACGCTTCTATTTCTTCGCGCCATGGAACGGAAGGCTGCGCACCTTTACGGGTAACCGCAATCGCCGCAGCTGCATGGGCAAAACGGATCGCTTCAGGCAGCGGTGTCTCTTCCAGTAACGCTGTAATTAACGCGCCGTTAAAGGTATCCCCGGCAGCGATGGTATCAACGGCGTCCACTTTAAAACCAGGCACTCGGTGACCTTCACCATTCACGCTGGCCCACACTCCGCGACTACCTAAAGTAATCAATACAGTATGGATCCCTTTCGCGTGTAATGCCTGCGCCGCTTTGGCCGCATCTTCATCGTTTTCAACCCGGATCCCCGTCAGCTTCTCAGCCTCGGTTTCATTCGGGGTAATAATATCCACCAGCGCCAGCAGTTCGTCAGAAAGTTCACGCGCCGGAGCCGGGTTAAGGGCGACCGTGGTCTTATTTTGCTGCGCAATTTTTGCCGCAGCCAGCACGCTTTCGATCGGCGACTCTAACTGCATCAGTAAGGCGGAGGCATGCGCAATGCGGTCGCGCTGCGCTTCCACCAGTGCAGGAGAAAGGGCTGCGTTCGCTCCGGCGTGAATGCCAATAACGTTCTCGCCATCACCATTCACAAAAATCAGTGCCACACCGGTCGATTCCCCCGAAATGACGCTGATCGGCGCAATATCGATATTATCTTTGGCCAACTGTTTACGCACACTTTCGCCAATATCGTCGTCACCCGTACAGGCAATAAACGCGATGTTCGCGCCACTACGACCCGCAGCAACAGCCTGATTAGCGCCTTTTCCGCCAAATGCGACCTGATAATGGCTACCGGTTACGGTTTCACCAGGCGTTGGGAAAGATTTAAGGTTGAGGATGTGATCGGCATTGATGCTGCCAAGAACAACGAGGTTGCCTGCGGTTTTCATGTTCGGAGTGTCCAGTAAAGTGCGCCACCGGGTTAGGGTGGCGCGTGCCCTGCTTTTCTTTTTACGCTTTCATCCTTAGAACCAGGCCCAGGGATGGCGTATTTATGTCTCCATCAGGCCGCGAGCGACCTGAATCGGTGTTACTGCTTGATGACCAGCTTCAGATCAACCGGATATTTAGCCTGAACCTTCTCGCCTTTCAGAACCTTATCCGCAGTTTCCACGCCTTTCGCGCCGATCTGATCCGGCAACTGAGCAATGGTCGCAGCCAGTTTGCCATCATTTACTGCTTTTTCGCCATCTGGCGTGCCGTCAAATCCAACCACCATCACATCAGATTTACCCGCGGTTTGCAGTGCGCGCAGCGCACCCAGCGCCATTTCATCGTTCTGGGCAAATACGGCCTGCACGTCAGGATGTGCAGTCAGCAGGTTCTGCATGACGTTCAGACCCTTAGTGCGGTCGAAGTCTGCCGGCTGGCTGGCCAGTACGTTAAATTTGTGTGCCGCAACGGCTTGCTGGAAACCTTCGCCACGCTCACGCGCCGCTGAAGTACCGGCAATCCCCTGCAGTTCGATAACTTTCGCGCCTTCACCTGCTTTCTTCGCGATGTAATCACCCGCAATTTTACCGCCCAGCACGTTATCAGACGCAATGTGGCTGACCACATCACCTTTTGTAGCCTGACGATCCAAGGTAATAACCGGGATCTTCGCCTGGTTAGCCATCTTCACAGCGTTACCAACAGCGTCAGAGTCAGTCGGGTTAATCAGCAGTATTTTAGTTCCACGAACCGTTAAGTCCTGAACGTTAGCCAGCTCTTTCGCCGGGTTGTTCTGTGAATCCAGAATCACCAGGTTATAGCCCAGCTTATCCGCCTCTTTTTGCGCGCCATCCTTCAGAGACACAAAGAACGGGTTATTGAGGGTGGAGACCACCAGCGCAATGGTATCTTTCGCCATCGCATTCGCGCTCACGGTGGCGCTCAGCGCAACAGCAGAAACCAGGGTAGCCAGTTTTTTCATGTTCATATTTAAGATGTCCTGTAATCGTTGTTACTGCTTTTTGTTGTCTACCAGTACCGCCAGCAAAATCACCACCGCTTTGACGATCATCTGGTAATAGGAGGATACACCTAACAAATTCAAACCATTATTGAGGAAACCAAGAATTAATGCGCCGATCAGCGTCCCAACAATACGTCCTTTACCGCCCGCCAGGCTGGTACCGCCTAACACCACCGCAGCGATAGCATCCAGCTCATAGCCAGTACCTGCCGTCGGCTGCGCAGAGGAGAGACGAGCCACTTCAATGATACCCGCCAGCGATGCCAGCAGACCGCACAGGGAGTAAACGATAATTTTGATTTTACTCACGCTGATACCGGACAGACGCGTTGCCGCTTCGTTACCGCCCAGCGCATAGATATAACGCCCCAGACGCGTATGGTGCAGCATGTACCACGCCGCCAGGAAGACAATCCCCATGATCCACACAGGCGTAGGCACGCCTAACGGACGACCAATACCAAACCAACCAAACAGATCGGCATTGTCAGTAAACCCGGTATTTACCGGACTGCCGTTGGTGTACACCATGGTCACACCGCGCAGCAGCAGCATCATCACCAACGTGGCGATAAACGCCTGCACGCGGCCTTTCGCGACAATGACCCCGGTTACTGCGCCAATGGCAGCGCCGAGCGCCAAAGCAGCGGCAACGGCCACCAGCGCATTGACTTCAATACCGACAATGGACGCTGCCACCGCACCGGTAAGCGCCAGCAAGGAACCGACGGACAGATCGATACCCGACGTCAGGATGACCAACGTCATGCCGACGGCCATGATGGCGTTTACCGACGTTTGCTGGAGAATGTTGAACAGATTATTAACGGTAAAAAAGTTGGGGCTCATGGTGGAAACAATCGCGATCAGCACTAACAGAGCGATGAGCGACTTTTGCTCCAGAAGCCATGCTTTAGTGAAATAACGGCGACCAGAAACAGCCTGGGTAGTCATCTTTTTTACTCCTGATTCACGCGATTAAGCTTGCCCACAGCGGCAGCCATTAATACTTCCTGAGTGGCCTGCTCGCGAGTGAATTCACCGCCGAGATGCCCTTCATGCATAACGATAATACGATCGCTCATGCCCAATACTTCTGGCATCTCAGAGGAGACCAGAATGATGCTCAGCCCATCGGCCTTAAACTGGTTGATAAGCTGATAAATTTCTTTCTTAGCCCCAACGTCGACGCCGCGTGTTGGTTCATCGAGGATCAGGACTTTTGGTCGGGTCATCAGACCGCGCGCAATGGCCACTTTCTGCTGGTTACCGCCCGAGAGCAGGCCGATAGCCTGTTCCATCGATGGCGTTTTAACATTGAACAGACGAATAAAATCACCTACCGCCTGCTGCTCATCTTTATGCTTCAGGCTTCCACCGGCGCGGCTGAAATAGCGCAGCGCGGTCAGTGACATGTTCTCTTTCACCGACATGCCCAGCACTAAGCCATCACGTTTACGGTCTTCAGAAATATAGACGATGCCGTTTGCAAGGCCATCCTGTGGCGAACGGGTGACAACTTCATGCCCATCAAGCGTGACGTAGCCGCTGGTGCGCGGCAATGCGCCATACAACACTTTCATCAGCTCGGTACGTCCGGCGCCCATCAGCCCCGATACGCCAAGGATCTCGCCTTTACGCAGCGTGAACGAAACATCGTTTACCCCTGGGCCGCACAGATTATCGACCTTCAGGCGAATATCGCCCGGCGCTTTTTCCAGACGCGGGTACTGATCTTCCAGCTTACGTCCCACCATCATTTCAATCAGTGAGTCTTCGGTCAGCGTTGCGACTTCACGCTCGGCAATAAACTGCCCGTCACGGAAGACGGTCACGTCATCACAGATTTCGAAGATCTCTTTCATACGGTGGGAGATATAGACAATGCCGCGCCCCTGCGATTTCAGCTCGCGGATAACGCGGAACAGGGATTCGGTTTCGGTATCGGTGAGCGCATCCGTCGGCTCATCCATAATGATGACCTTCGACTCAAAGCTCAGCACTTTAGCAATTTCGACCATTTGCTGATCGCCAATCGACAACTCACCGACCAGCCTGTCGCTTTTAAAGCGCAGATTGAGTTTGGCGAGCAGCAGATCGGCTTCGGCGTACATCTTCTTCCAGTCAATTTTGCCAAAGCGATTCACAAACTCACGGCCAAGAAAAATGTTCTCAGCAATAGTGAGTTGCGGGATCAGGTTCAATTCCTGGTGGATGATACCGATTCCGGCTTCCTGAGAGGATTTCGGGCCATTAAAGGTGGTCTCTTTCCCCAGCCACAATAAAGAGCCAGCATCACGGGTGTAGATCCCGGTCAGCACTTTCATCATGGTGGATTTGCCCGCGCCGTTTTCGCCCACCAGCGCCATTACGCGGCCTGGATAGACATTCAGCGCAGCGCCGGATAGCGCTTTTACGCCCGGGAACGCTTTATCGATCCCTGTGAGTTGCAGTAATGCGTTCATGATGGCCTCAGAACGTGACGCCAGCACAGAGAATGATATTCGCATACGGAGAACACTCTCCGCTGCGAATTACCGCCTGACTGTCTGCGGTTTGTTTTTTGAATTGTTCATGCGTGGTGTAACGAATTTCTATGGTGTTTCCCTGGTGTTGTTGCAGTTGCTCAATGTGGCTGAGCAACGTTTCGTGGAGTTGCGGATTATGTTGTTTAATTTCCGTCGCGAGAATGGCCGCCTCGACCTGCATTTCACGTGTAACCACATCCAGTACCTGCATAAAAGAAGGTACGCCCTGGGTTAATGCCATATCAATACGCGTTGTGCTGTTCGGGATGGGTAAACCTGCATCACACACCACCAGCGTATCGGTATGTCCCAGACGGGAGATCACCGTTGAAATTTCAGAGTTGAGTACCGTGCCTTTCTTCATTTTCTTTCCCCACTAGCGAAACGTTTCGCTGAAGATAAGTGTAGTGCGAAGAATGGACAGAAAACCACCGTGACGTTACGAAAATGTGATCGCCATCGAAACGTTTCGCAAGGATTATCATTTGATGAAATGAAAACTGGGAGGGACAAAACAAAACGCCCCCTTTCGCGATGAAAGAGGGCGTCGATTGCCTTAAATCTCTACCTGAGTACCGAGTTCAATAACCCGGTTTGGTGGGATTTCAAACTGGTCCGGCGCGCGCAGCGCATTGCGCTGTAGCAGCAGATATAGCTTGCCGCGCAGACGCAAATACCATGGCCGTTTGCCGACAATCAGCGACTCGTGCGACATAAAGAAGGAGGTTTCCATCATCCGACAGCTTAAGCCTTCCAGACCGCAGCGATGGAACACTTCCTCAACGTTCGGCGTTTCACGCCAGCCGTAGCTGGCCACTACGCGCCAGAAGGTGGGCGATAACTGCTCAATCTGCACCCTACGCACGTTGTGCACGTATGGCGCATCTTCCGTACGCAGCGTCAGCAGAATCACGCGTTCATGCAGCACCTTGTTATGCTTGAGGTTATGCAGAAGCGCAAACGGGATGACGTTCAGCGCACGCGACATATATACCGCCGTTCCCGGCACGCGTACCGGTGGGGATTTCTCCAGAGAGGCAATCATCGCCTCCAGAGAGTTGCCGTGCTCATGCATGCGACGCAGCAGACGGAAACGCTCGCTTTTCCACGTAGTCATGATGGTGAACATCACCAGACCCAGCGTCAGAGGCAGCCAACCACCGGAAATCAGTTTATCGAGGTTCGCGGAGAACAACGGAACATCGACGCACAAGAACGCCGCCAGGATCAGGAAGACGAAGTATTTATTCCAGTGCCAGTTTTTGCGCGCCACGGTGGTAGACAGAATAGATGTCAGTACCATTGTCCCCGTTACCGCAATCCCGTACGCCGCGGCCAGATTACTGGAGTGTTCAAAGCTCACAATCACGATAACCACCGCAAAATAGAGCATCCAGTTAACGAAAGGAATGTAGATCTGACCCGATTCCATTTCCGAAGTATGAATGATCCGCATCGGCGATAAATACCCCAGACGCACGGCCTGACGCGTCAGCGAGAAGACACCGGAAATAACCGCCTGCGAAGCGATAACCGTTGCCAGTGCGGCAAGGATCAGGAGTGGTATCAATGCCCAGTCCGGCGCCAGCAGGAAAAACGGGTTTTTGATCGCTTCAGGATGCTTTAACAGCAGCGCCCCCTGACCAAAATAGTTCAGCACCAGCGAAGGCAATACCACCGAGAACCATGCCAGTCTAATCGGCAACTTACCGAAGTGCCCCATATCCGCATACAGCGCTTCAACACCGGTAATCGACAGCACCACCGCGCCCAGCGCAATAAAGGACAACGTTTTGAATTCGAGGAAGAAATGCACCGCCCAGTACGGATTTAGCGCCTGCAGTACCTCCGGGTTGCCAATAATACTGCGCACGCCTAATACCGCGAGCGTCAGGAACCACAGCAGCATAATCGGCGCAAACAGTTTACCAACCATGCCGGTACCGTGTTTTTGAATCATAAACAGCAGGGTCAGCACGATAATCGAGAGCGGAACAATCCAGGTATCCAGCTGCGGTGCAACAATCTCCAGACCTTCAATCGCCGACATCACTGAAATGGCTGGCGTAATCACCACTTCACCATAGAAGAAGCTGCCGCCAATCAACCCCATGATGACCAGCATCGAGGTTGTTCGCGCCGAGGTATTGCGCCCGGCCAATGACATCAACGTCAGGATCCCACCTTCCCCGGCGTTATCCGCACGCATGACAAACGTCAGATATTTAATGGAGACAACAAAGATCAGCAGCCAGAAAATCAGCGAGAGAAAACCAAACACAGCATCACGTTCAACGCCAAAACCAAACTGGCCAGACAAACATTCACGAAGCGTATAAAGTGGGCTGGTACCAATATCACCGTAGACAACCCCAATGGCCGCAAGGGTAATCGCAGACAATGATTGTTTATTATCAGTGCTCATAGACTCGTCTTTCGTTTATACACATCATCATTCAAGCCACTCCGTGTGGGTTGCATTCGTTATTCCCCCCATCCCAGAAGAAAACTCCATTGCCGCCTTGGTGCAGTATGATTGATATGGTGTATATATTAGAAATGTGTGCGTCGTCCCTTGGCCCACAAAAAGGCGCACAGTATGCACGATTACTCACAAAATCGTACCCCTAAATGAGACCAGATTAATCTGGCTCAAAGAAAAATAAGCGCACCTTCAGTCTATTACTGCACTGGTGTGAAGCATCTATACTCGCAGTTTACGCAGTACATTTGGCGAAAGGACGCCACTTCATTATGGCTCACCCACATTTATTAGCGGAAAGAATTTCCCGTCTGAGCAATGCGCTGGAAAAGGGACTTTATGAACGTAGCCACGCCATTCGCCTTTGCCTGCTGGCTGCTCTAAGCGGCGAGAGCGTATTCTTATTAGGTCCTCCAGGGATCGCAAAAAGCTTAATTGCCCGTCGACTGAAGTTTGCTTTTCAAAACGCCCGCGCTTTCGAATACCTGATGACGCGCTTCTCTACGCCGGAAGAGGTGTTTGGGCCGCTGTCTATCCAGGCGTTGAAAGACGAAGGTCGCTATGAACGCTTAACGGCGGGCTATTTACCCGAAGCTGAAATTGTCTTTCTCGATGAAATCTGGAAAGCAGGCCCAGCCATTCTCAACACCCTGTTGACCGCTATTAACGAACGGCATTTTCGTAACGGCGCGCATGAAGAGAAAATCCCGATGCGTCTGCTGGTGGCAGCCTCCAATGAACTGCCTGAAGCAGACAGCAGCCTGGAAGCCCTGTACGACCGTATGCTGATCCGCCTGTGGCTGGATAAAGTTCAGGACAAGGCCAACTTCCGCTCCATGCTGTTAAGCCAGCAGGATGAAAGTGACAACCCGGTCCCGGCGTCGTTACAGGTGACGGATGAAGAGTATTACCAGTGGCAAAAGGACATTGGCGCCATAAAGCTTCCCGATCGCGTCTTTGAGCTAATTTTCACGCTGCGCCAACAGCTAGACGCATTACCGAATGCCCCCTATGTATCCGATCGCCGCTGGAAAAAAGCTATCCGCTTACTCCAGGCCAGCGCCTTCTTCAGCGGACGTGATGCGGTCGTGCCTATCGACCTGATCCTGTTGAAAGATTGCCTGTGGTACGACGCGCAAAGCCTGAATCTGATGCAACAGCAGCTTGAAATTTTGATGACCGGACACGCCTGGCAGCAGCAAGCCATGCTGACGCGTCTGGCCAGCATTGTGCAGCGCCGCATCCAGCTCCAGCAGCAGCAAAGCGACAAAACGGCATTCACGGTGATCCGTCAGGGCGGCATGTTCAGCCGTCGTCCTCATTATGATTTACCGCCGGAAGCCCCTTCTTCAGTCGTGACATTACTGCTGCAAAAACCCTTAAAACTGCATGATATGGAAGTTATCCATATTGCTTTCGAACGGGGAGCGCTGGAACAGTGGCTAACCAAAGGCGGTGAGATCCGCGGAAAATTAAACGGGATCGGCTTCGCCCAAACGCTGAACATGGAAGTCGATAGCGCACAGCACCTGGTTGTGCGCGACGTCAGTTTGCAAGGCTCTCGTCTGGCGCTGCCCGGTGCATCGCAAGAGAGTATGCCTAATGAGATAAAACAGCAGCTTGAAGCACTTGATAACGAGTGGCACCAGCAGCACAGTGCATTCAGCGAACAGCAAAAATGTCTGTTTATTCATAGCGACTGGTTAGGCCGCATTGAGGCCAGCCTGCAGGATGTCGGGGCACAAATCCGCCAGGCGCAACAATGCTAACCCTTGATACGCTCAATATCATGCTGGCAGTCAGTGAAGAGGCGATGATCGAAGAGATGATCGTCGCCCTGCTGGCTTCTCCAAAGATGGTGGTGTTTTTTAAAAAGTTTCCTCGCCTTAAAAAAGCGATTACTGACGATATTCCCCGCTGGCGCGAGTCACTGCGCAGCCGCCTCAAAGATACCCATGTACCGCCGGAGTTGACGGAAGAGGTCATTTGTTACCAACAAAGCCAGCTCCTCTCTCATGCGCAGTTTATGGTCCAGCTCCCGCAAATATTGGCGCTATTACACCGCCTCCATTCGCCGTGGGCCGGGCAAGCGCAGCAACTGGTTGATGACAACAGTACCTTTACGCCCGCCCTGCATACGCTTTTTCTCCAGCGCTGGCGCCTGAGTCTGGTGGTACAAACTACAACGCTGAATCAGCAACTGCTGGAAGATGAGCGTGAACATTTACTTAGTGAAGTTCAGGAACGGATGACCCTCAGCGGGCAACTGGAACCCGTTCTGGCAGAAAACGACAACGCCGCAGGCCGGTTATGGGATATGAGCGCAGGTCAAATCAAGCGCGGCGATTATCAACTGATGGTGAAATACGGCGAATTTCTGGCGCAACAACCCGAACTCCAGCGTCTGGCTGAACAGTTAGGCCGTTCCAGAGAGGCCAAATCTGTGCCGCGTAAAGATGCACCCATGGAGACCTTCCGTACCCTTGTGCGGGAACCCGCCACCGTCCCGGAACAGGTGGATGGCATCCAGCAAAGCGACGACATCCTGCGCCTGTTGCCGCCGGAACTGGCCACACTGGGCATTACTGAACTGGAATACGAGTTCTACCGACGGCTGGTGGAAAAGCAGCTGTTGACCTATCGTCTGCACGGCGAGGCATGGCGCGAGAAAGTAACGGAACGTCCGGTGGTGCATCAGGATTTTGACGAGCAGCCGCGCGGACCGTTTATTGTTTGCGTTGATACGTCGGGATCAATGGGCGGTTTTAATGAGCAATGTGCAAAAGCCTTTTGCCTGGCGCTAATGCGCGTCGCCCTGGCCGATAACCGGCGCTGTTTCATTATGCTGTTTTCAACAGAAGTGGTGCGCTATGAGCTGTCTGGTCCGGAAGGCATTGAACAAGCGATCCGTTTTTTAAGCCAGCGTTTTCGCGGCGGTACCGATATTGCCAGCTGCTTTCGCGCCATTATTGAGCGCATGCAGGGCCGGGAATGGTTTGATGCCGATGCGGTGGTGATCTCTGATTTTATCGCTCAGCGATTGCCCGATGAGGTCGTCAATAAAGTGGGTGAATTACAGCGGGTGCACCAGCATCGTTTTCATGCGGTGGCGATGTCAGCACACGGCAAACCCGGCATCATGCGCATTTTCGATCATATCTGGCGCTTTGATACCGGGATGCGAAGCCGCCTGCTCAGACGCTGGCGGCGTTAATTATTACAGCAGGGAAGAAACGCTTTCACGTACCTGTGCCGGCCACACGCCACACTGCACCTGACCAATGTGCGGTAATTGCAGCAGCAGCATGGTCAAACGCGACTGTCCAATGCCGCCACCGATTGTCTGCGGCATTTCACCACGCAGCAGCGCCTGGTGCCATTCCAGACTCAGACGATCTTCATCACCGGTCAATGAAAGCTGGTGTTTAAGGGTGTCGGCATCCACACGGATCCCCATCGAAGACAGCTCAAACGCATCTTCCAGAACCGGGTTCCACACCAGAATATCACCGTTCAGACCGGCGTGACCCAGCTCAGACGCTGAACTCCAGTCATCATAATCCGGCGCGCGTACATCGTGACGATGACCGTCACTGAGCTTGCCGCCGATCCCTACCAGGAATACTGCGCCCAGTTCTTTCGCGATCGCACGTTCACGACCTTTCGCGTCAAGATCCGGATAACGAGATAACAGCTCCTGGCTATGAACAAAGTGGATCTGCTCTGGCAGGAACGGTGCCAGACCAAACTCTTTACTAACCGCAGCCTCGGTGGCCTTAATTCCCGCCCAGATAGCCTCTACCGTGCTTTTCAGAGTGGAGAATTGACGCTCGCCGTCGCCCATCACGCGCTCCCAGTCCCACTGGTCAACATACACTGAGTGCAGTGGGGAGAGGCGATCTTCATCGGGACGCAGGGCCTTCATGTGCGTGTACAACCCTTCGCCTGCGCTAAAGTCGTGTTGTCCTAACGTTTGACGCTTCCACTTCGCCAGTGAATGAACCACTTCGAATTGAGCGTCCGGTAATGCTTTAACCTTCACCTGCACCGCTTTTTCACAGCCCGACAAGTTATCCTGCGTGCCATCTCCTACGCGGCTGAGGATCGGAGCCTGAACTTCGATCAGACCTAAACGCTCTTCCAGCTGACGAGAAAAATGAGATTTTACGAAGCTAATTTGACGTTGTTTGGCAATGTAAGCGGTTTTCATTATGTGTACTCCTGTGTCCTGTTGCCTATGATTAAGCAACAGAATGGAGGTAATATTCAATAATCAACAAACAAAAAGCCGACTTCGATTTTGATTCGTTAAAATTAACGTCTAAAATAAAAAGAATCATTAATCTACATAAGAAAAACCTATGGAAAATTATCAGATCGACAATCTGGACCGCGGCATTCTTGATGCCCTGATGGAAAATGCTCGCACCGCCTACGCAGAATTGGCCAAACAGTTTGGCGTTAGTCCGGGGACAATTCACGTTCGCGTAGAAAAGATGAAGCAGGCCGGGATCATCACCGGTGCGCGTATTGATGTCAGTCCCAAACAGTTGGGTTATGACGTCGGTTGCTTTATCGGCATCATTCTGAAAAGCGCGAAGGACTATCCGTCAGCGCTGGCCAGACTGGAAAGCCTTGACGAAGTGACCGAAGCCTATTACACCACCGGCCACTACAGCATCTTTATTAAGGTGATGTGCAAGTCGATCGACGCGCTGCAACAGGTACTTATCAACAAGATCCAAACAATTGATGAAATTCAGTCCACTGAAACCCTGATCGTCCTGCAGAACCCGATCATGCGTACCATCAAGCCATGATCATTTTTTTTAATCCCACATTTTTCCACAGGTAGATCCCAGCTCGCTCACAGCGTACAATGCGCCTTCTTTATAAAGGTGGGCGAGCATGGCAGACATCACTCTTATCAGCGGCAGCACGCTTGGCAGTGCGGAATATGTAGCAGAACATCTGGCTGAAAAGCTGGATGACGCCGGTTTTTCCAGCGAAATACTGCATGGACCAATGCTGGATGAGGTTCCGGCTGAAGGGATCTGGCTGATTATCAGCTCCACACACGGTGCTGGAGACATTCCTGACAACCTGCAGCCTTTATATGATGCGTTACGCGAACAAAAACCGGACCTGTCGCAAGTAAACTTCGGCGCAATCGGCATCGGCAGTCGTGAATATGACACCTTTTGCGGCGCAATCGACAAGCTGGAAGCAGAACTGAAAGCCTGTGGGGCAAAACAGATCGGCGAAACGCTTAAGATCAACGTGCTGGAACATGAAATTCCGGAAGATCCGGCTGAAATTTGGCTGGGATCCTGGCATCCATTGCTCAGAGATTTGTAAAGATCATACTTTTTTATGTGGATAACTCTGGTTAAAAGCTTGGATCAACCGGTAGTTATCCAAAGAATAACGGCTGTTCAGTTTTTGAGTTGTGTATAACCCTTCATTCTGATCCCAGCTTATACGGACCAGGATCACCGATCATTCACAGCTAATGATCCTCAGCAACCTGTTGATCTTATTCAAAGGATCGTCCTTATCCACAGAGAGTGGCGATCCTAATAAGAGATCACAATAAAACAGATCTCTAAATAAAAAGATCTTCTTTTTAATACCCAGGATCCCAGGTCTTTCTCGATCGACTAAAGTTGAGTAGAATCCACGGCCCGGGCTTCAATCCATTTTCACACCGCGTTATGCGAGGCAATTACCATGTTTTATCAGGATCCTTTTGACGTCATCATCATTGGCGGGGGTCATGCAGGCACCGAGGCCGCAATGGCCGCGGCGCGAATGGGACAACAGACCCTGCTTTTGACACACAATATCGACACACTGGGGCAGATGAGCTGCAACCCGGCGATTGGCGGTATTGGGAAGGGACACCTGGTAAAAGAAGTGGATGCGCTTGGTGGATTGATGGCAAAAGCGATCGACCACGCAGGTATCCAGTTTAGGATACTAAACGCAAGCAAAGGGCCAGCCGTTCGCGCTACCCGAGCTCAGGCCGATCGTGTGCTCTATCGTCAGGCAGTACGCACCGCGCTGGAGAATCAACCCAACCTGATGATCTTCCAGCAGGCGGTTGAAGATCTGATTGTTGAAAACGATCGTGTCGTGGGTGCCGTAACCCAAATGGGACTGAAGTTCCGTGCCAAAGCGGTCGTATTAACCGTGGGGACTTTCCTCGACGGCAAAATCCATATTGGTCTGGATAACTACAGCGGCGGCCGTGCTGGCGATCCGCCGTCTATTCCGCTGTCACGCCGTCTGCGTGAACTACCGCTGCGCGTCAGCCGCCTGAAAACCGGTACGCCACCGCGTATTGATGCACGTACTATCGATTTCAGCGTACTGGGTCAACAAAACAGCGACAATCCGATGCCGGTCTTCTCATTCCTGGGCGACGCTTCTCAGCATCCGCGCCAGATGCCGTGTTACATCACGCATACCAATGAGAAAACCCATGACGTGATCCGTAATAACCTCGATCGTAGCCCAATGTATGCCGGCGTAATCGAAGGTATCGGCCCGCGCTACTGCCCGTCGATCGAAGACAAAGTGATGCGCTTTGCCGATCGCAACCAGCATCAGATCTTCCTCGAACCGGAAGGACTGACCTCTAACGAAATTTACCCGAACGGCATCTCCACCAGCCTGCCGTTCGATGTACAGATGCAAATTGTTCGATCCATGCAGGGGATGGAAAACGCCCGTATCGTTCGCCCTGGCTATGCGATTGAGTACGATTTCTTTGATCCGCGCGACCTGAAACCCACTCTGGAAAGCAAATTCATCCAGGGCCTGTTCTTTGCAGGCCAGATTAACGGTACAACTGGTTACGAAGAAGCCGCCGCCCAAGGGATGCTGGCAGGTCTCAACGCCGCACGCTTGTCTGCTGAGAAAGACGGCTGGGCACCGCGTCGCGATCAGGCTTACCTTGGCGTGCTGGTCGACGATCTGTGCACGCTGGGAACCAAAGAACCGTACCGCATGTTTACCTCACGTGCTGAATACCGCTTGATGCTGCGTGAAGATAACGCCGACCTGCGTCTGACCGAAATTGGGCGTGAACTGGGTCTGGTGGACGATGAGCGTTGGGCTCGCTTCAACGAAAAGCTGGAGCGCATTGAACAAGAACGTCAGCGTCTCAAATCAACCTGGGTAAACCCGTTAGCGGAATCTGCAGCCGAAGTGAACGCTCACCTGGCAACACCTTTATCTCGTGAGGCCAGCGGTGAAGATCTCCTGCGTCGCCCGGATATGACCTATGCTCAGTTGACCTCTTTATCTGCATTCGCGCCGGCGCTAGATGATGCTCAGGCCGCGGAACAGGTTGAGATTCAGGTGAAATACGAAGGGTATATCGCTCGTCAGCAGGAAGAAATCGAAAGACAACAGCGTAATGAGAATACCCTGTTGCCTGCAACGCTGGATTATCGCCAGGTCTCGGGCTTGTCGAATGAAGTCATCGCCAAACTGAACGATCACAAACCGGTATCGATCGGCCAGGCATCGCGCATTTCTGGCGTAACGCCTGCCGCCATCTCCATTCTGCTGGTATGGCTGAAAAAACAAGGTATGCTGCGCCGCAGCGCTTGATAACACTAATTTGGCGGGAGCGCTTCGCTTGTCCGCCCTACAAATTTGTAGGCCCGATAAGCGATAGCGCATCGGGCATTTGATTATTAACAGGTAACGACCGTGCTCAACAAACTCTCTCGTCTGCTGGCTGATGCCGGTATTTCTCTTACCGATCACCAGAAAAATCAGCTGATTGCGTATGTCGATATGCTGCACAAATGGAATAAAGCATACAACCTGACGTCGGTGCGGGATCCCAACGAAATGTTGGTGCGCCATATTCTGGACAGCATTGTTGTCGCGCCTTATCTGAAGGGCGGGCGCTTTATTGATGTTGGCACGGGACCGGGTCTGCCGGGAATTCCTCTCTCTATAGTGCGGCCTGAAGCGCATTTCACACTGTTGGATAGCCTGGGAAAACGCATCCGTTTCTTACGTCAGGTGCAGCATGAGCTTGGTCTTACTAACATTACGCCTGTGCAAAGTCGGGTTGAAGAATTTCCTTCAGAGCCGCCATTTGATGGGGTGATCAGCCGTGCATTCGCGTCCCTCAATGATATGGTGAGCTGGTGTCATCACTTGCCAGGCCAGAACGGACGCTTTTATGCGCTCAAAGGTCAATTGCCTGAAGAGGAAATCGCCTCGTTGCCTGCAGAATTCAGCGTCGAGTCAGTCGAAAAATTACGCGTTCCACAACTGGATGGTGAACGTCATTTGGTGGTTATTAAACCAAACAAAATTTAATTTTTATCAAAAAAAATAGAGAAAAAACGGCTACCCCGGTGTTAAAAGTTATAGAGAGTAGTGAGGTGAAATGCTGTTGCATTTCACCTCTACCTTACGGTTTTGCATCATAACTATAACGTACCGTTTTTTGTTAAAAGCGAAACAAGTCAACTGTGAAAATATCAGTCTGCTAAAAATAGAACCTAAGAACCACCGCTTGTGTTAATTTTTTATTATAAATGTCAATCGATGGTTCTTTTGTTGTTAGGCGTTGTTTTTGAAATAGTGGCGCTTTTTACGCTTAAATATCAAAAAGATGAAATGGCACCATTTGCCACGTAAATAAATTATGCGAAGGGGAATATGTTCAATATGTGATCTGGTGCACGCTTTAACGCCAGTGTTTTCGCGGCATTTGCAGTTTTGCATGATCGTTCACAGTTTGCCAAAAAGTAATAAATGTGGGACAACGAAAAATATTTAAACATTTATTCACTTTTTAGCTACTTATTGTTTGAAATCACGAAGGCGCACCGTATAATTTGTCCGCTTTTTGATGCTTGACTCTAAGCCATAAAGAACGTTTTATACGACACGCGGCATACCTCGAAGGGAGCAGGAGTAAACACGTGATGTCTATGTCGCTCTTGAGTCGAAACGTTGCTCGTAAGCTTTTGCTCACACAGCTTCTGGCGGTAATAGCAAGTGGATTGCTGTTTAGCCTCAAAGACCCCTTCTGGGGCATCTCCGCACTGTGCGGGGGATTGGCAGTGTTACTGCCCAATGTGTTGTTTATGATATTCGCCTGGCGTCACCAGGTGCATACACCAGCGAAAGGTCGGGTTGCCTGGACGTTCGCTTTCGGCGAAGCCTTCAAGGTGTTAGCGATGCTGGTGTTGCTGGTTGTGGCGTTGGCTGTTTTGAAAGCGGTATTCGTGCCGCTGATCGTTACGTGGGTTTTGGTGCTGGTGGTTCAGATACTGGCGCCGGCTGTAATTAACAACAAAGGGTAAAGGCATCATGGCTTCAGAAAATATGACGCCGCAGGATTACATAGGACACCATCTGAATAACCTTCAGTTGGACCTACGTACATTCTCGCTGGTGGATCCGCACAACCCCCCAGCCACCTTCTGGACGCTCAATATTGACTCCATTTTCTTCTCGGTGGTTCTGGGTCTGTTGTTCCTGTTAATGTTCCGTAGCGTTGCCAAAAAGGCGACCAGCGGCGTTCCAGGTAAATTTCAGACCGCGATTGAGCTGGTAATCGGCTTTGTGCATGGCAGCGTGAAAGACATGTACCATGGCAAAAGCAAGCTGATTGCTCCGCTGGCCCTGACGATTTTCGTCTGGGTATTCCTGATGAACTTTATGGATTTGCTGCCTATCGACCTGCTGCCGTACATCGGTGAGCATATCTTTGGCCTGCCGGCTCTGCGTGTGGTTCCGTCCGCTGACGTGAACATCACCCTGTCGATGGCGCTGGGCGTATTTATCCTCATTCTGTTCTACAGCATCAAAATGAAAGGCATCGGTGGCTTCGCGAAAGAGTTGACGCTGCAGCCGTTCAATCACTGGGCGTTCATCCCTATCAACTTAATCCTTGAAGGGGTAAGCCTGCTGTCCAAACCAATCTCTCTTGGTCTGCGACTGTTCGGTAACATGTACGCTGGTGAGCTGATTTTCATTCTGATTGCTGGTCTGTTGCCGTGGTGGTCACAGTGGATTCTGAATGTGCCGTGGGCCATTTTCCACATACTGATTATCACGCTGCAAGCCTTCATATTTATGGTTCTGACGATTGTCTATCTGTCGATGGCATCTGAAGAGCATTAATTTACCAACACTACTACGTTTTAACTGAAACAAACTGGAGACTGTCATGGAAAACCTGAATATGGATCTGCTGTACATTGCTGCCGCTGTGATGATGGGTCTGGCGGCAATCGGTGCTGCGATCGGTATCGGCATCCTCGGGGGTAAATTCCTGGAAGGCGCAGCGCGTCAACCGGATCTGATTCCTCTGCTGCGTACTCAGTTCTTTATCGTTATGGGTCTGGTGGATGCAATCCCAATGATCGCTGTAGGTCTGGGTCTGTACGTGATGTTTGCTGTCGCGTAGTAAGCGTTGCTTGAATTAAGAGCAATATCAGAACGTTAACTAGATAGAGGCATTGTGCTGTGAATCTTAACGCAACAATCCTCGGCCAGGCCATCGCGTTTGTCCTGTTCGTTCTGTTCTGCATGAAGTACGTATGGCCGCCGTTAATGGCTGCCATCGAAAAACGTCAAAAAGAAATTGCTGACGGCCTTGCTTCTGCAGAACGAGCACATAAGGATCTTGACCTTGCAAAGGCCAGCGCGACCGACCAGCTGAAAAAAGCGAAGGCGGAAGCTCAGGTAATCATCGAGCAGGCGAACAAACGCCGTGCTCAGATCCTGGACGAAGCTAAAACTGAAGCAGAGCAGGAACGTACTAAAATCGTGGCACAGGCGCAGGCGGAAATTGAAGCCGAGCGTAAACGTGCTCGCGAAGAGCTGCGTAAGCAAGTTGCTATCCTGGCTGTTGCTGGCGCCGAGAAGATCATCGAACGTTCCGTGGATGAAGCTGCTAATAGCGACATCGTGGACAAACTTGTCGCTGAACTGTAAGGAGGGAGGGGCTGATGTCTGAATTTATTACGGTAGCTCGCCCCTACGCCAAAGCAGCTTTTGACTTTGCCGTTGAGCACCAAAGCGTAGACCGTTGGCAGGATATGCTGACTTTCGCCGCTGAGGTGACGAAAAACGAACAAATGGCAGAGCTTCTCTCTGGCGCATTGGCGCCAGAAACGCTCGCTGAGTCGTTTATCGCCGTGTGCGGTGAGCAGCTGGACGAAAGCGGCCAAAACCTGATTAGGGTAATGGCTGAAAATAACCGTCTGAATGCGCTCCCGGATGTTCTTGAGCAGTTTATTCATCTGCGTGCAGCCAGTGAGGCTATCTCTGAGGTAGAAGTCACTTCTGCCAATGCACTGAGTGATGAACAGCTTACGAAGATTAGTGCAGCGATGGAAAAACGTCTGTCACGCAAAGTTAAGCTGAATTGCAAAATCGATAAGTCTGTAATGGCAGGCGTAATCATCCGAGCGGGTGATATGGTCATTGATGGCAGCGTACGCGGCCGTCTTGAGCGCCTTGCAGACGTCTTGCAGTCTTAAGGGGACTGGAGCATGCAACTGAATTCCACCGAAATCAGCGAACTGATCAAGCAGCGCATTGCTCAGTTCAATGTTGTGAGCGAAGCTCACAACGAAGGTACTATTGTTTCTGTAAGTGACGGTGTTATCCGCATTCACGGCCTGGCCGATTGTATGCAGGGTGAGATGATTTCCCTGCCGGGTAACCGTTACGCTATCGCACTGAACCTGGAGCGCGACTCCGTAGGTGCTGTTGTGATGGGTCCATACGCTGACCTCGCCGAAGGCATGAAGGTTAAGTGTACGGGTCGTATTCTGGAAGTTCCGGTTGGCCGTGGCCTGCTGGGTCGTGTGGTGAACACTCTGGGTTCCCCGATTGACGGTAAAGGTCCGGTTGATAACGATGGCTTCTCGCCAATCGAAGTTATCGCACCGGGCGTAATCGAACGTCAGTCCGTCGACCAGCCAGTGCAGACCGGTTATAAATCTGTTGATGCCATGATCCCAATCGGACGTGGCCAGCGTGAGCTGATCATCGGTGACCGTCAGACCGGTAAAACCGCGATGGCTATCGATGCCATCATCAACCAGCGTGATTCCGGCATCAAATGTGTGTACGTGGCTATCGGCCAGAAAGCGTCCACCATTTCTAACGTGGTTCGTAAACTGGAAGAACACGGCGCACTGTCCAACACCATCGTTGTGGTGGCGACCGCGTCTGAATCTGCTGCACTGCAATACCTGGCGCCATATGCCGGTTGCGCAATGGGCGAATACTTCCGTGACCGCGGTGAAGATGCACTGATCGTTTACGATGACCTGTCTAAACAGGCTGTTGCTTACCGTCAGGTTTCCCTGCTGCTCCGTCGTCCGCCAGGACGTGAAGCATTCCCGGGCGACGTATTTTACCTCCACTCCCGTCTGCTGGAACGCGCATCCCGCGTTAACGCGGAATATGTTGAGAAGTTCACCAATGGTGAAGTTAAAGGTAAAACCGGCTCCCTGACCGCTCTGCCGATTATCGAAACCCAGGCGGGTGACGTTTCTGCGTTCGTTCCGACCAACGTAATTTCTATTACCGATGGTCAGATCTTCCTGGAAACCAACCTGTTCAACTCCGGTATTCGTCCGGCAGTTAACCCGGGTATCTCCGTATCTCGTGTAGGTGGCGCAGCGCAGACCAAGATCATCAAGAAACTGTCCGGTGGTATTCGTACCGCGCTGGCGCAGTATCGTGAACTGGCCGCGTTTTCTCAGTTCGCTTCCGACCTGGATGAAGCTACGCGTAAGCAGCTGAGCCACGGTCAGAAAGTAACTGAACTGCTGAAGCAGAAACAGTATGCGCCAATGTCTGTTGCACAGCAGGGTGTGGTGCTGTTTGCGGCTGAACGCGGTTACCTCGAAGATGTGGAACTGGCGAAAATCGGTAGCTTCGAAGCCGCTCTGCTGGCTTACGTCGACCGTGACCACGCTCCGCTGATGCAAGAGATCAACCAGTCCGGTGGCTATAACGATGAAATCGAAGGCAAGCTGAAAGCTATCCTCGATTCCTTCAAGGCAACCCAGTCCTGGTAACGTCTGGCGGTCTGTCTTAGGACGGACCGCAAGGCATTGAGGAGAAGCTCATGGCCGGCGCAAAAGAGATACGTAGTAAGATCGCAAGCGTCCAGAACACGCAGAAGATCACTAAAGCGATGGAGATGGTCGCCGCTTCCAAAATGCGTAAATCGCAGGATCGCATGGCGGCCAGCCGTCCTTATGCAGAGACCATGCGCAAAGTGATTGGTCACCTTGCGAATGGTAATCTGGAATATAAGCACCCTTACCTGGAAGAACGCGACGTTAAACGTGTGGGCTACCTGGTGGTGTCGACCGACCGTGGTCTGTGCGGTGGCTTGAACATTAACCTGTTCAAAAAGCTGCTGGCGGATATGAAAACATGGTCCGATAAAGGCGTTCAGTGCGATATCGCAATGATCGGCTCTAAGGGCGTGTCTTTCTTTAACTCCGTTGGCGGTAATGTGATTGCTCAGGTAACCGGCATGGGGGATAACCCTTCCCTGTCCGAACTGATCGGTCCGGTTAAAGTGATGCTGCAGGCCTACGACGAAGGTCGTCTGGACAAACTGTACGTTGTCAGCAACAAATTTATTAACACCATGTCTCAGACGCCAACCATCACCCAACTGTTGCCTTTGCCGGCATCAGATGATGATGAATTGAAGCGTAAATCCTGGGATTACCTGTATGAGCCAGACCCGAAAGCGCTGCTGGATACCCTGCTGCGTCGTTATGTCGAGTCTCAGGTTTATCAGGGCGTGGTGGAAAACCTGGCCAGCGAGCAGGCCGCACGTATGGTGGCGATGAAAGCCGCGACCGACAATGGCGGCAGCCTGATTAAAGAGCTGCAGTTGGTATACAACAAAGCTCGTCAGGCCAGCATTACTCAGGAACTCACCGAGATCGTCGGTGGTGCATCCGCGGTATAACCAGGTTAATTCGTAGAGGATTCAAGATGGCTACTGGAAAAATTGTCCAGGTAATCGGCGCTGTGGTTGACGTCGAATTCCCTCAGGATGCCGTACCGCGCGTGTACGATGCTCTTGAGGTTATGAATGGTAAAGAGAGCCTGGTGCTGGAAGTTCAGCAGCAGCTCGGCGGCGGTATCGTACGTACCATCGCCATGGGTTCTTCCGACGGTCTGCGTCGTGGTCTGGAAGTTAAAGACCTCGAGCACCCGATCGAAGTCCCGGTAGGTAAAGCAACCCTGGGCCGTATCATGAACGTCCTGGGTCACCCGATCGACATGAAAGGCGATATCGGTGAAGAAGAGCGTTGGGCTATCCACCGTGCAGCGCCTACCTATGAAGAATTGTCCAGTTCTCAGGAACTGCTGGAAACCGGCATCAAAGTTATCGACCTGATGTGTCCGTTCGCGAAGGGCGGTAAAGTTGGTCTGTTCGGTGGTGCGGGTGTAGGTAAAACCGTAAACATGATGGAGCTGATCCGTAACATCGCGATCGAACACTCCGGTTACTCAGTGTTTGCGGGCGTTGGTGAACGTACTCGTGAGGGTAACGACTTCTACCACGAAATGACCGACTCCAACGTTCTGGACAAAGTATCCCTGGTATATGGCCAGATGAACGAGCCGCCGGGAAACCGTCTGCGCGTTGCTCTGACCGGTCTGACCATGGCTGAGAAGTTCCGTGACGAAGGTCGTGACGTTCTGCTGTTCGTTGATAACATCTACCGTTACACCCTGGCCGGTACTGAAGTATCTGCACTGCTGGGTCGTATGCCATCAGCGGTAGGCTACCAGCCGACCCTGGCGGAAGAGATGGGTGTTCTACAGGAACGTATCACCTCTACCAAAACCGGTTCTATCACCTCCGTTCAGGCGGTATACGTACCTGCGGATGACTTGACTGACCCATCCCCAGCAACCACCTTTGCTCACCTGGATGCAACCGTGGTACTGAGCCGTCAGATCGCATCCCTGGGTATCTACCCGGCCGTTGACCCGCTGGATTCCACCAGCCGTCAGCTGGATCCGCTGGTTGTTGGTCAGGAACACTACGACACCGCGCGTGGCGTACAGTCCCTGCTGCAGCGTTATCAGGAACTGAAAGACATCATCGCCATCTTGGGTATGGATGAATTGTCTGAAGAAGATAAACTGGTGGTAGCACGTGCGCGTAAGATCCAGCGCTTCCTGTCCCAGCCATTCTTCGTTGCGGAAGTATTCACCGGTTCTCCAGGTAAATACGTTTCCCTGAAAGACACCATCCGTGGCTTTAAAGGCATCATGGAAGGCGAATACGACCACCTGCCAGAGCAGGCGTTCTACATGGTTGGTTCCATCGAAGAAGCTGTGGAAAAAGCCAAAAAACTTTAACGCCTTAATCGGAGGGTGATATGGCAATGACTTACCACCTGGACGTCGTCAGCGCAGAGCAACAAATGTTCTCTGGTCTGGTCGAAAAAATCCAGGTAACGGGTAGTGAAGGTGAACTGGGTATTTTCCCGGGTCACGCTCCGCTGCTCACCGCCATTAAGCCTGGTATGATCCGCATCGTTAAACAGTTCGGTCATGAAGAGTTTATCTACCTGTCCGGCGGCATTCTCGAAGTGCAGCCTGGCAGCGTGACCGTACTGGCTGACACCGCGATTCGCGGACAGGATCTCGATGAAGCGAGAGCCCTGGAAGCGAAGCGTAAGGCTGAAGAGCATATCAAGAGCTCTCATGGTGACGTGGATTACGCTCAGGCATCTGCGGAACTGGCCAAAGCGATCGCGAAACTACGCGTTATCGAGTTGACCAAAAAAGCGATGTAACACCGGCTTGAAAAACACAAGGCCAGTCTGGTTTCCAGGCTGGCTTTTTTTTCGCTTTGTTTCAGGAAAAATGGAAATAAAAAGCAGTTTTATTATTTCGTGATTTAGATCAAAAAAATATTGATTGGTTTAAAATTGAGGCGTAGACTCTTTTTTTTGTGATGTATATCACATAATAAACTCAGATAAAAAAGAGATACCAACATGAAATTGATCAACAAAATCATCGCCCTGTTCAGCAATATGAGTTTTTAGTCTTCCCTGCCTGCTCTGTGGCGCGATGCGTAATGCAGTTTATCAGCTAGCGCCATTTGTTAAATTCCCCCCCTCCTGCTCTTTTCTTTCACATCGTATTGTCGTGTTTGCCTTTTCTGCTTCCCACTGAATTGCATGCCTAAAATCATACCTTCGCTAATGTCATTCTTTATTTATGCGGCAAAAAAATAGCAAAAACATCCACCTAAGGCTTTAATAAGAGCAGACTGCTGGTTTTGGGGAGACAAAACACGTAGATATAGACGAAAATAGACAGTTATCAGATGGGGAATTTCCCCGATTGAACGTTTTATCTTCGGTCCATTTCACGATGAAAAAAATGTAGTATTTTCAATGTGAAACGGTATAAATTCGTTCTCAAATTACAGTCAGGACGTGTATGTTGAATAATGCTATGAGCGTCGTGATCCTTGCCGCAGGCAAAGGCACGCGTATGTATTCCGATCTCCCTAAAGTGCTGCATACCCTCGCAGGAAAACCGATGGTGCAGCATGTCATTGATGCCGCTAACGAATTAGGCGCGACTCACGTACATCTGGTCTACGGACACGGTGGTGATTTGCTTAAGCAGACGCTGAAAGATGGCAACCTGAACTGGGTACTGCAGGCCGAGCAGTTGGGTACCGGTCATGCAATGCAACAGGCGGCACCATTCTTTAGTGATGACGAAGACATTTTAATGCTCTATGGCGATGTGCCGCTGATCTCCACCGAAACACTACGTCGCCTGCGTGATGCTAAACCGCAGGGTGGAATCGGCTTGTTAACGGTTAAACTGGACGACCCATCGGGTTATGGGCGAATTACGCGTGATAACGGTAAAGTCACAGGCATTGTTGAACATAAGGATGCCACTGACGAGCAGCGTCAAATCCAGGAAATCAACACCGGCATCCTGATTGCCAACGGCGCAGACCTGAAGCGCTGGCTGTCCAAACTGACCAACAACAACGTGCAGGGTGAATACTACATCACCGATATCATTGCGATGGCATATCAGGAAGGGCGCGAAATTGCTGCGGTACATCCGGCACGAATCAGTGAAACGGAAGGGGTGAACAACCGTCTTCAGCTCTCTCGTCTGGAGCGTGTTTATCAGTCCGAGCAGGCAGAAAAACTGCTGCTGGCGGGCGTGATGCTGCGCGATCCGGCACGTTTTGATCTTCGCGGTACGCTTATTCACGGGCGCGATGTCGAAATTGATACTAACGTTATCATTGAAGGTAACGTAACCGTTGGGGATCGCGTCAAGATTGGCGCTGGCTGCATCATCAAAAACAGCGTGATTGGTGATGGTTGTGAGCTAAGTCCGTACAGCGTGGTGGAAGATGCGCATCTGGAAGCAGCATGCACCATCGGTCCTTTCGCGCGTCTGCGCCCGGGTGCAGAGCTGCAGGAAGGCGCACACGTGGGTAACTTTGTCGAAATGAAAAAAGCGCGTCTGGGTAAAGGCTCTAAAGCGGGTCACCTGACCTATCTGGGCGATGCGGAAATTGGCGATAACGTAAACATCGGCGCCGGTACGATCACCTGCAACTACGATGGCGCGAATAAATTTAAAACCATTATTGGCGATGATGTGTTTGTCGGTTCCGATACTCAGCTGGTGGCACCTGTCACCGTGGGTAAAGGCGCCACCATCGCGGCGGGGACGACCGTAACTCGCGATGTTGCCGATAACGAACTGGTATTAAGCCGTGTGCCTCAGGTCCATAAACAAGGCTGGCAGCGCCCGGTGAAGAAAAAGTAATTCAGTTTTTGCCGGATGGTGGCCTGCGTGCGGTGACGTTCTGTAGGCCTGATAAGCGTGAGCGCCATCAGGCAGACCAGAGACGAGGGGATAACATAATCCTCCGCTCAACAAGCAGTACCATAAAAATAACCCCACTCTCTACAAGGCTCGGGGCGCCCGGAATACGGGTATTACCCAAAGTATTTCGCGCTGTAGCAAGGCGGCAAGCTTGGGAATCTACGGGAGCTTACTAAAGTAAGTGACCGTAGTGAGCAAGCGTAGCCAACGTAGCTACGGAGTGAAAGACGAAGGGGAAACAGGTCAGCGACAACGACAGGCACAATGCCTAAATTCGGAATCAAAAAATATGTGTGGAATTGTTGGCGCTATCGCGCAGCGTGATGTAGCTGAAATCCTTCTCGAAGGTTTACGTCGTCTGGAATATCGTGGTTATGACTCTGCAGGTCTGGCCGTTGTCGATGCTGAAGGCAATATGACTCGCCTGCGTCGTCTGGGTAAAGTGCAGATGCTGACTGCTGCAGCGGAAGAACATCCGCTGCATGGCGGTACCGGTATCGCTCATACCCGTTGGGCGACCCACGGAGAACCTTCAGAAGCGAACGCGCATCCCCATGTTTCTGAACACATTGTCGTGGTGCATAACGGCATCATTGAAAACCATGAACCGCTGCGTGAACTGCTGAAAACGCGTGGTTACACCTTTGTTTCTGAAACCGATACCGAAGTGATTGCTCACCTGGTGCACTGGGAGCTGGAACAGGGTGGGACGCTGCGTGAAGCCGTACTGCGTACTATTCCGCAACTGCGCGGTGCCTACGGGACGGTGATCATGGATACCCGTAGCCCGGAAACGCTGCTGGCGGCTCGTTCTGGTAGCCCGCTGGTGATTGGTCTGGGTATGGGTGAAAACTTTATTGCTTCCGATCAGCTGGCGCTGCTGCCGGTAACCCGTCGCTTTATCTTCCTGGAAGAGGGTGACATCGCGGAAGTGACCCGTCGTTCGGTCTCTATTTTCGACAAGTCTGGCGCGGAAGTGAAACGTCAGGATATCGAATCGAATCTGCAATATGACGCGGGCGAAAAAGGTATTTATCGCCACTACATGCAGAAAGAGATCTACGAACAACCGAATGCGATTAAAAATACGCTGACCGGGCGCATTAGCCACGGTGAAGTGGATTTAAGCGAGCTGGGTTCGCGTGCTAATGAGCTGCTGTCTCAGGTTGAGCATATCCAGATTATCGCCTGTGGCACGTCATACAACTCCGGTATGGTGTCCCGCTACTGGTTTGAGTCGCTGGCCGGTATTCCTTGTGATGTCGAAATCGCTTCTGAATTCCGCTATCGCAAATCTGCCGTGCGTCGTAACAGCCTGATGATCACCCTTTCCCAGTCTGGTGAAACGGCGGATACCCTGGCGGGTCTGCGTTTGTCTAAAGAGCTGGGCTATCTGGGCTCGCTGGCTATCTGTAACGTACCGGGGTCCTCTCTGGTGCGTGAATCCGACCTGGCGATGATGACCAATGCCGGTACCGAAATCGGTGTGGCCTCCACGAAAGCCTTTACCACTCAGTTGACCGTTCTGCTGATGCTGGTGGCGAAGCTGTCTCGTCTGAAAGGTCTGGATGCGTCTATTGAGCAAGAGATCGTTCATGGTCTGCAGGCGCTGCCGAGCCGTATTGAGCAGATGCTCTCCCAGGACAAACGCATTGCCGCTCTGGCGGAAGGTTTCTCTGATAAGCACCATGCGCTATTCCTGGGCCGTGGCGATCAGTATCCGATTGCGCTGGAAGGCGCGCTGAAGCTGAAAGAGATCTCTTATATTCACGCTGAAGCTTATGCCGCAGGCGAACTGAAGCACGGTCCGCTGGCGCTGATCGATGCCGATATGCCGGTTATCGTGGTCGCACCGAACAACGAACTGCTGGAAAAACTGAAATCCAACATTGAAGAAGTTCGTGCCCGCGGCGGTCAGCTGTACGTCTTTGCCGATCAGGATGCTGGCTTTACCAGTAGCGAAAACATGCACATCATCGAGATGCCGCATGTGGAAGAGGTGATTGCACCGATCTTCTACACCGTTCCGCTGCAACTGCTGGCGTATCACGTGGCGCTGATTAAAGGTACCGACGTGGACCAGCCGCGTAACCTGGCGAAGTCGGTTACCGTGGAATAAGCCGTACCTCGCTGAACTGAAAATGCCCTGCTTAAAGCGGGGCATTTTTTTAAGCTTGTTCTGTTTTTAATCAATTATCCCGCCTGTTTTATGTGACAAACCGTCATCTTCAGCTACTGTTTTCAGTGTCATAAAAAGAAAATTTTGCCGAAATATGATTGTCACATAATCGATTAACCTTCTGTTTTTATACTGTTTTTAATTGTTCCTGGCGCATTATTTTTCATTGTCATAAAAATGTCATATTTTGTACATTTAACTGTCACCTGTTTGTCCTATTTTGCTCACAGTAGCAACTCAAACAACAATTTACGAAAACCGTGCAGGAGACATTATGAAAGTTATGCGTACCACTGTCGCAACTGTTGTCGCCGCGACCTTATCCATGAGCGCGTTCTCTGCCTTTGCCGCAGCGAGCCTGACAGGTGCAGGTGCAACTTTTCCTGCGCCAGTGTATGCCAAATGGGCAGATACCTATCAGAAAGAGACTGGTAGCAAAGTAAACTACCAGGGTATCGGCTCCTCCGGTGGTGTAAAACAAATCACTGCGAATACCGTTGATTTCGGTGCCTCAGATGCGCCGCTGTCTGACGAAAAACTCAATCAAGAAGGCTTGTTCCAGTTCCCGACCGTGATCGGCGGTGTGGTGCTGGCGGTGAATATCCCTGGCCTGAAATCCGGCGAGCTGGTGCTTGACGGTAAAACGCTGGGCGACATCTACCTCGGCAAAATTAAGAAGTGGGATGATGAAGCCATCACCAAACTGAACCCAGGTCTGAAACTGCCTTCGCAGAACATCGCCGTTGTGCGTCGTGCTGACGGTTCCGGTACTTCCTTCGTCTTCACCAGCTACCTGGCAAAAGTGAACGAAGAGTGGAAATCTAAAATTGGTTCCGGTTCTACCGTTAACTGGCCGACCGGTCTGGGCGGTAAAGGTAACGACGGTATCGCCGCATTCGTCCAACGTCTGCCGGGTTCAATCGGCTACGTTGAGTACGCTTACGCTAAGCAGAACAATCTGGCGTACACCAGGCTGGTCTCTGCTGATGGCAAACCGGTAAGCCCGACCGAAGAGAACTTTGCTAACGCCGCGAAAGGCGCTGACTGGAGCAAAACCTTCGCTCAGGATCTAACCAACCAGAAAGGTGACGATGCGTGGCCAATCACTTCCACCACCTTCATTCTGGTACATAAAGAGCAGAAGAAACCTGAGCAGGGCGCTGAAGTGCTGAAGTTCTTCGACTGGGCGTACAAAAATGGCGGCAAACAGGCTAATGACCTGGATTATGCCAGCCTGCCGGACAGCGTGGTTGAGCAGGTTCGTGCTGCATGGAAAACCAACGTGAAAGACAGCAGCGGTAAAGCGCTGTACTAATAGAATATCTTTGACGAATTGGCGGATGGCGCTACGCTTATCCGCCCTACGGTTTCTACCGTAGGCCCTGAGTGTAGGCCGGATAAGCGTAGCGCCATCCGGCATGGGCAACTTAGTAAACGCGTTTAACTTAAAGAGTGATTTATGGCTGCAACAAAGCCTGCTTTTAACCCACCGGGTAAAAAAGGTGACATGATATTCAGCGCGCTGGTAAAACTGGCTGCGCTGATTGTGCTATTGATGTTGGGTGGCATCATTGTCTCTCTGGTTATCTCCTCCTGGCCAAGCATTCAGAAATTTGGTTTCTCCTTCCTGTGGACTAAAGAATGGGATGCGCCAAACGATATCTACGGTGCATTAGTCCCGATTTACGGTACGCTGGTCACCTCGCTTATCGCACTGCTGATTGCCGTTCCGGTGAGTTTCGGCATTGCTTTGTTCCTGACTGAACTTGCGCCCGGCTGGCTGCGTCGCCCGCTGGGTATCGCTATTGAGCTGCTGGCGGCAATTCCAAGTATCGTGTACGGCATGTGGGGCCTGTTTATCTTTGCTCCGTTGTTTGCGACTTATTTCCAGGAACCGGTCGGTAACATCCTTTCCAACATTCCGTTTGTTGGCGCGTTGTTTGCTGGTCCGGCGTTTGGTATTGGGATTCTGGCTGCGGGCGTGATCCTCGCCATTATGATTATTCCTTACATTGCGGCGGTTATGCGCGATGTGTTCGAACAAACGCCGGTGCTGATGAAAGAGTCAGCCTACGGCATCGGTTGTACCACCTGGGAAGTTATCTGGCGCATCGTCCTCCCGTTCACCAAAAATGGCGTGATCGGCGGCGTGATGTTGGGTCTGGGTCGCGCACTTGGCGAGACCATGGCGGTGACCTTTATCATCGGTAACACCTATCAGCTCGACAGTGCATCGCTGTATATGCCGGGCAACAGTATTACCTCTGCGTTGGCGAATGAATTTGCCGAAGCGGAATCAGGTCTGCACGTTGCCGCGTTGATGGAGTTGGGCCTGATTCTGTTTGTGATCACCTTCATCGTACTGGCTGCGTCTAAGTTCATGATCATGCGCCTTGCGAAGAACGAGGGGGCACGCTAATGGCTACGCTTGAAATGCAAAACACCACTGCGCTTGCGGAGTCCCGCCGTAAAATGCAGGCGCGTCGCCGCCTGAAGAACCGTATCGCCCTGACGCTCTCTATGGCGACCATGGCGTTCGGTCTGTTCTGGCTTATCTGGATCCTGATGTCCACGATTACCCGTGGTATCGACGGTATGTCGCTGGCGCTGTTCACCGAAATGACGCCGCCGCCGAATACAGCTGGTGGTGGTCTGGCGAACGCTCTGGCCGGTAGCGGACTGTTGATCCTGTGGGCGACCGTGTTTGGTACCCCGCTGGGTATTATGGCGGGCATCTACCTGGCTGAGTACGGACGTAAGTCCTGGTTGGCTGAGGTCATCCGCTTTATCAATGACATCCTGCTTTCTGCGCCATCAATCGTGGTCGGTCTGTTCGTTTACACCATTGTGGTAGCAAAAATGGAGCACTTCTCCGGCTGGGCGGGCGTTATCGCGCTGGCGCTGCTGCAGGTGCCCATTGTTATTCGTACTACAGAGAACATGCTCAAACTGGTGCCGGACAGCCTGCGTGAAGCTGCCTATGCGCTGGGTACGCCGAAGTGGAAGATGATTTCTGCGATCACCCTGAAGGCGTCTGTCTCGGGCATTATTACAGGTGTCCTGCTGGCTATTGCGCGTATTGCCGGTGAAACGGCTCCGCTGCTGTTTACATCGCTCTCCAATCAGTTCTGGAGTACCGACATGATGCAGCCTATCGCCAACCTGCCGGTCACTATCTTTAAGTTTGCGATGAGCCCGTTTGCTGAGTGGCAGCAACTGGCCTGGGCTGGGGTACTGATTATTACCCTGTGCGTACTGCTGCTGAACATTCTGGCGCGCGTTATTTTCGCGAAGAAGAAACACGGTTAATTTTTACGGCGTGGCTGATGCGGCGCCGGATGAGGAATAGATTGAAATGAGTATGGTTGATACTGCCCCGGGTAAGATTCAGGTTCGTGATTTGAACTTCTACTATGGCAAATTCCATGCCCTGAAGAACATCAACCTGGATATTGCTAAAAACCAGGTTACGGCGTTTATCGGGCCGTCAGGCTGTGGTAAATCGACGCTGCTTCGTACGTTCAACAAAATGTTTGAGCTGTACCCGGAACAGCGTGCGGAAGGTGAAATCCTGCTGGATGGCGACAATATTCTCACCAATACCCAGGATATCGCGCTGCTGCGTGCCAAAGTGGGGATGGTATTCCAGAAGCCGACGCCGTTCCCGATGTCCATCTACGACAACATCGCGTTTGGCGTACGTCTGTTTGAGAAACTCTCTCGTGCGGATATGGACGAGCGTGTGCAGTGGGCATTGACTAAGGCCGCATTGTGGAACGAAACCAAAGATAAATTACACCAGAGTGGGTACTCTCTCTCTGGTGGTCAGCAGCAGCGTCTGTGCATTGCGCGTGGCATCGCCATTCGCCCGGAAGTGCTTCTGCTGGATGAGCCATGTTCAGCGCTCGACCCGATCTCTACCGGGCGTATCGAAGAGCTGATCACCGAGCTGAAAGAGGATTACACCGTTGTTATCGTGACCCACAACATGCAGCAGGCGGCACGTTGTTCCGATCACACGGCATTTATGTACCTGGGCGAGTTGATTGAGTTCAGCAACACGGACGATCTGTTCACCAAGCCCGCGAAGAAACAAACTGAAGACTACATCACCGGTCGTTACGGCTGATTCAGGAGCTTGTTGTGGATAACCTTAACCTAAATAAACATATTTCCGGCCAGTTCAACGCAGAGCTGGAAAGCATCCGTACCCAGGTGATGACCATGGGCGGCATGGTGGAGCAGCAGCTTTCTGATGCGATTACCGCCATGCATAACCAGGACAGCGAGCTGGCGAAGCGCGTCATTGAAGGCGATAAGAACGTCAACATGATGGAAGTGGCGATCGACGAAGCCTGCGTGCGTATTATTGCCAAACGTCAGCCGACCGCCAGCGACCTGCGCCTGGTGATGGCGATTATCAAAACCATCGCTGAGCTGGAGCGTATTGGCGACGTGGCGGACAAAATTTGTCGCACCGCGCTGGAGAAATTCTCGCATCAGCATCAGCCGCTGCTGGTCAGCCTGGAATCACTGGGCCGCCACACTGTGCAGATGCTGCATGACGTGCTGGATGCGTTTGCGCGTATGGATCTGGACGAAGCGGTACGTATTTATCGTGAAGATAAGAAAGTTGACCAGGAATATGAAGGCATCGTGCGTCAGCTGATGACCTATATGATGGAAGACCCGCGTACTATCCCAAGCGTGCTTACCGCGCTGTTTTGCGCCCGTTCCATCGAGCGTATCGGTGACCGTTGCCAGAATATCTGCGAATACATTTTCTACTTCGTGAAGGGACAAGATTTCCGTCATGTAGGTGGTGATGAGCTGGATAAGCTGCTGGCGGGGAAAGATCCGAAAGAGTAATAAAAACGTAGAAAATAGGCCGGATGAGCGTCAGCGCCATCCGGCATTTCAGTTAACGCGTAATATTCCATCCGCGCGCTTTCCACAATTCCGGCAACTGGGCCAAATCGGTAAAAGTCGTCACTTTTGGATGATCGATCGGTTTGTTGTGCGGATCGGCGCAGAAATAGAATACTTCCATTCCCGCCGCAATCCCCGCCTGCGCGCCAGCACTGGAATCATCGACCAGAATGCAGTTCTCAACGTTGACGTCCATCGCTGTTGCCGCATGAAACATCAGGTCCGGATCGGGCTTCCAGCGTTGGATATCGTAACCGCTGAACAATAAATCAGGAAAATGGTGCAACATGCCCAGCTTACCCAGCGAATGCTGCATTTTACTGACCGGACCGTTAGAGACTACGCACATGGGCACTGTCATACTGTCCAGTAGCGCATTAGCGCCAGCGATCACCTCCAGTTCCGTATCGAACAGACGTGCGACCTCAGCGCGGTAAACCGGTTCTAAATCAGCTCTTGCCAGTTCGACACCGTGCTCTTCGTTGATAATGTCGATGATCTCGTACAGCTTTACCCCTTTGAAGCGTTTAAAAATTTCTTCAAGATCGAGCGTAATGCCGAACGCCTGGAACATGCTGACATACGCGCGAGAACAAATCACTTCACTGTCGACAAGGGTACCGTCACAGTCAAAAAATACGGCTTCTATCTGGGACATGTCATTTCCATTTTAACAAGTTTAACGTTTTCGTAATGCATTATTGGGCCACGCAATCGTTGCCGTATAAGCAAAATCAATGAAAAAAGTTGCTCATAACCCAACCCTATTGTCGCATTTTGGTATAGGATAGCGACGAATTTTCCCTCCTTGTTCGGAAATTGATAATGAGTCAACAACACACAACCCAGGCTTCTGGCCAGGGGATGCTGGAACGCGTGTTCAAACTGCGCGAACATGGCACGACGGCACGGACCGAAGTGATCGCCGGTTTAACGACCTTCCTGACGATGGTGTATATCGTTTTTGTTAACCCGCAAATTCTTGGCGTAGCTGGCATGGATACCAGCGCCGTCTTTGTTACCACCTGTCTTATTGCTGCTTTTGGTAGCATCCTGATGGGCCTGTTTGCCAACCTGCCGGTCGCCCTTGCGCCTGCTATGGGCCTGAACGCATTCTTTGCTTTCGTGGTCGTCGGCGCGATGGGCCTCTCCTGGCAGATTGGTATGGGCGCTATCTTCTGGGGCGCGGTAGGTTTGCTGCTGCTGACAATTTTCCGCGTACGTTACTGGATGATTGCAAATATCCCGGTTAGCCTGCGCGTGGGGATCACCAGCGGTATTGGTCTGTTCATCGGCATGATGGGGCTGAAAAACGCTGGTGTTATCGTGGCGAACAAAGACACGCTGGTGTCCATCGGCAACCTGACGTCTCACAGCGTGCTGCTCGGTATTCTGGGCTTCTTTATCATCGCGATTCTGGCGTCACGCAACATTCATGCGGCGGTGCTGATCTCCATCATTGTGACCACGTTACTGGGCTGGATGCTGGGCGATGTGCATTACAACGGTATCGTCTCTGCGCCACCGAGCGTGATGTCCGTTATTGGCCATGTCGATCTGGCCGGTTCGTTTAATATTGGCCTGGCGGGGGTGATTTTCTCATTCATGCTGGTCAACCTGTTCGACTCCTCCGGTACGCTGATTGGCGTTACGGATAAAGCCGGTCTGGCGGATGCGAAGGGCAAGTTCCCGCGTATGAAGCAGGCGTTGTATGTAGATAGCGTGTCATCTGTTACCGGCGCGTTTATCGGTACTTCTTCCGTTACCGCGTATATTGAATCTTCTTCCGGGGTTTCTGTCGGCGGACGTACCGGTCTGACAGCCGTGGTCGTTGGCCTGCTGTTCCTGCTGGTTATCTTCCTGTCGCCGCTGGCGGGAATGGTGCCGGGCTATGCCGCGGCCGGTGCGCTGATTTACGTCGGTGTGCTGATGACATCAAGCCTGTCGCGCGTGAAGTGGGATGACCTGACAGAAGCGGTTCCTGCGTTTATTACCGCCGTGATGATGCCGTTTAGCTTCTCGATTACCGAAGGTATCGCGCTGGGCTTTATTTCCTACTGCGTGATGAAAATCGGGACCGGACGTTTGCGCGATCTCAGCCCGTGCGTCATCGTTGTCGCGCTGCTGTTTGTACTGAAGATTGTGTTTATCGACGCGCACTGATCGCTGTTTATTTGGTTTTAGAAAGACAAGCCCGGCAAATCGCCGGGCTTTTTCGTTTACGCTTTCACGCGCTGAATGTAGTCGCCAAATGCGGTCAGTTGACCAGTCAGATGGTCCAGCGTGCTTTGGTCGATTACTTCACCCGTCTGCGGATCCACCTTGTTCTGAATTACCCCGCCCATAAATTCCGGCTTGTTCATCACCATGGCGTCGAGGAACACCAGGATCTGACGAAGATGGTACTGACAGCGCGCGCCGCCAATAGCGCCCATTGAGCTGGTCTGAATCAGCACCGGCTTGCCAGATAATGGCTGATCGGGCAGGCGGGACAGCCAGTCGATGGCGTTTTTCAGTCCGCCAGGAACAGAATAGTTATATTCCGGTGTCACAATAACAACACCATCAGCTTTCCTTATTTGCTCTGCCAGCGCTTCTACGCTGGCCGGGAAGCCTTCTTCCTGCTGGAGGTCGGCATCGTACAGCGGGATATCACCAATCGACGGTAACGCGCTCACTTCCATTCCTGCGGGCGCAATTTTAGGCAGCGTGCGGGCAACCATGCCGTTAAACGAACCTTTGCGCAGACTTCCCAGTAACGTAACAACATTCAATGTTTCAGACATGGTGACTCCTGTTTCATCATGAAGGTTAAATCAGTTAAGCGTATGGCTTTTCGCTGCGCATAATTGAGAGAACCGGATCAGACGACCCGTTGGCTCATTGGCGCGAGTCTGGATATCAGGCAAACTTTTCCAGTCCTGTTTACCATCAAACTCCCAAACCTTGAGTTTTTCAATGGTTGGCGTAACCGCAACCGACCACACCAGCACATCTTCCGCATCGCAAATGGCTTCCACCTGCGCAACATGGGCACATTTCAGACGTCCTGCGCCGGGTAAGAGCTGCAGTTCGCGCGGATCGTCATTACACACATCGCCGGTGAGTTTGAGAACGCTCTGGCGCAACGTAATAAGCTGCGCACGTGCTTCGTTTGGGTCGTTTTGGTTATTGATCCACAGGTTTTCGTTACTGGAGAAGCGCCAGGTTTGTGTTGAATTCGGATTGTGAAAACCCCGTGTCGCTCGCTGAAGCTCCATATCCAGGCCGCAAACACCTTCTGTTGTCAGCGCAACGCCAACGATATTTCCAGCATAAGAAATCGAAAATCCCGGCAGGTTTTTATCGCGAAAAACGGGCTTACCTTTCGCCTCAGTAACAATCTCAGGCAACGTGCTGGTGCCGTAAAGCATGAACATCAGTTCTGCGAGAAGGCTTCGGGAGGCCAGGAAACGTGTTCGGCGGTGAGCGGGTAGATTTCTTGCTTCAATGTGACATGGAGTAGGGAGACGAACTGAAACCAGGTGTCCCTCCGTAAGAATCCCTCTGGCAAAATGTGTCGCCATTTTTCGCTCCGTGATTAATGGTCCGTTATTATTACCAGAGTAACATTTACACGGCGTTCAGGCAGGTTTTACGGGCTAAAAAATAAACGGAAATGGAGTACATTACGCGACATTTACATTTCTGTTGCCAGAATGGTCATTTAAGCAACACTCTGGCGGCGGATCGTCAGGACATATCGCGATACAACGCCTTGATCGTGTCTTTCAGCCAGACGATCTTCGGATTATGGCTGTTACGTTTATGCCAAAGGAGAGTGAACGGTACGCGCATTTTCTCTAACTGTGCAGCATCAAATGGCATAGGACGCGCCACTAGCGGAAGCTGGTGGAGTTGGTTATAACGCTGACAATAGACCGGCGCGGTGGCTATCAGCGCATGATCCGGCTGGGCGGCCATAAACAGCGACTGCTCAAAACCTGGCAGGCATAACGCGATATTGCGTGTGCGCCCCATCTCCTGAAGCACATCGTCCAGCGCCCAGGTATCGCTTTGCTCCCAGCTAATACTGATGTGGGGATAGCGCAGAAATGTGTCCAGACTCCACTCTTCCTGCAATGCCGGATGATCTTCACGTAGCCAGACGCAAGGGAGATCGGAAAACAACACTTCATGGTCGATCGACAACGGCAGTAGGCTCAGCAGTTCTCGCGAACGCGGATGGCTTTCGCGACCGGTGAAGCCGATATCCACCTCGCCGCGAATAATCGCATCCAGCGAATCATAGTCCCAGTTGCGTATTTTGATTGTCGCCTGGGGATAACGCTGATAGATCTGCCGGGAGAGGGCGTTGAACATGATCATTACCAGCGGCGTTTCGGCCACCAGATCAAACTTCAACCCGCGCGGAGCCTCATGGTGCGGCTTATCCAGCAATTGATTGCTCATCTGCATCCACTCTGCCAGATTCTGCTCCATGCTGACCATTAACGGCGTCGGCGTAAGTCCCAGCGGGGTGTTTACAAACAACGGGTCGTCAAACCAGGTCCGCAGTTTCGACAGCGACTTACTGACCGCCGACGGCGTGACGTTCATCCGTTTGGCGGTTTTGGTAACGCTGCGTTCCTGCATCAATAACTGCAGGCACAGCAACAAATTAAGATCGAGACTGCTGAGGGATTTCTTCATGAGTTGGCGCGGACCGGTTGGGGGCAACAGTGATAATCAGCATGATACTCACTATGCTACAGCCAATCAGAATCCCGATCAGCATATTCAGCGCATCAAGGCCGAGGACCGCTGCCAGCCAAATCCATAATGATGAGCCACAAACCTGCGCAATACCTAACGCCGAGCTGGCAACCCCTGCCCGCAGCGAGAACGGCCCCAGCGCCTGACTCATGGCGACACCAAAACCAACCGAGAACCCGGCGCAGATTAAGGTCAGCCCAAACAGCGTCACCGTATGCGAGCTGGCGAGGGTTAACACTACGCCCGCAGCCAGAAACAGCACCTGCGAGGTCAACATCAGAACGCGAGGCTTAAACACGCTCAGAGCAAATGGTGTGGAGAAAGAGACCGCCATACTGATACCTGCGGTCATGGCCATTGTGGTGGCGTACTCGCCGCGGTCGAAGCCCATCACTTCCATTAGCAACACCGGAGAGGTATTCACGAAGGTCAGGATCACCGACACACTGAGAGTGGTAATGGCCAGACGGCTTAAGAAAAAACGGTTCACCAAAGACTCGTTGGTGTGGTTCTTTGGTATAGACGCCGTGAGGGTCGCTGGGCGTGATTCTCGCAGGATAAATACCGACAGCAAGCATACGACCACACCCATACCGATCATCGTGTAGAACAGGCTTTGCCACGGGTATTTGAGCATAATCAGATGCCCCATCACCGGAGCCAGTACCGGTACGATACAGGTGATTCCGTTCAACAGCGACAGCACTTTTGCCCGGCGGCGATCGTCGAGCGTATCGCGCAGAATAGCGAAGGCCACCACATAGCAGCAGCCTGCGCCTACGCCCTGAATAAAGCGGCCGACCAGGAACGGTGTACCGCTCTCGGCAAATGAACACAGCGCAGAGGCGAAAATAAAGATGAGGGCGCCGACTATGGCGACCGGTTTACGTCCTGACTGGTCGGCGACTTTTCCGGCGAAAAGCATCGCCGTCGCCATTCCCGCCAGATAAACCGAAAACGCGATATGCAGTTGCGCCTCGCTGGCCTGTAGATCGGCCGCAATACGGGGCAGCCCCACCAGATACATATCAATACCGGCGGGATAAAGTAGAACCAGGGCAAAACTGCAGATTAGAAAGCGTGTCATAGCGACCTCATAAGGAATGTGGCGCTAAGGATACGGGCAGAGAGTCAACTGCACGAGTTGCCATTTGGACAACAGTGTTTTCCTCATGGGAAATTATTGTTGCAGGACGGGAGTGTAAACACCTTCTCCAGACGACGGGGCCTGTAGGCCCGGTAGGCATCGCGCCACCGGGCAACACACGTTACTTACCAATACAGAAGCTGGAGAAAATCCGTCCCAGCAGATCGTCGGAGGTAAATTCACCGGTAATCTCACTGAGGTTTTGCTGAGCCAGACGTAGCTCCTCTGCCAGCAATTCCCCGGCCCATGCTCCGAGCAGTTGGGCTTTGCCCTGCTCGAGATGTTCCGCCGCTTCTGCCAGCGCCTGCAGGTGACGACGACGCGCCAGGAAGCCGCCTTCCATATTGGTTTCAAAGCCCATGCTCTGCTTGAGATGGTTGCGCAGCACGTCAACGCCTTCACCGGTACGTGCGGAGAGGCGCACCAGTGAGTGACCATTTACTTCACTCAGGCCCAGCGTTTCACCGGTAATATCCGCTTTGTTACGCACCACGGTAATAGGTAGTTTGGCAGGCAGACGGGCAATAAAGTCGGGCCAGATGTCAGCCGGGTCCACGGCGTCGGTGGTGGTGCCATCAACCATAAACAGTACGCGATCGGCCTGTTCGATTTCCTGCCATGCGCGTTCGATCCCAATTCGTTCCACTTCATCGCTGGCATCGCGCAGACCGGCGGTGTCGATGATGTGCAGCGGCATGCCGTCGATATGGATATGCTCACGCAGTACGTCGCGGGTGGTGCCGGCGATGTCGGTGACAATGGCGGCTTCGCGGCCTGCCAGCGCGTTCAGCAGGCTTGATTTCCCGGCGTTCGGGCGACCAGCAATCACCACCTTCATCCCTTCGCGCAGCAGGCTGCCCTGACGCGCTTCGGCACGTACGGCATCAAGGTCGCTGATAACGCTATTGAGCTGCGCTTCAATCTTGCCGTCAGACAGGAAGTCGATTTCTTCATCCGGGAAATCAATCGCCGCTTCCACGTAGATGCGCAGGTGAGTGAGCGCTTCCACAAGATGATTTACCCGTGCGGAAAAGGCGCCCTGCAACGAGTTCAGCGCCGAGCGAGCCGCTTGCTCCGAGCTGGCATCGATCAGGTCGGCAATCGCCTCGGCCTGGGCTAAATCGAGCTTATCATTGAGAAACGCGCGCTCGGAGAATTCACCGGGTCTGGCAATGCGCAGCCCGGGAATGGTCAAAATACGTTTGAGCAGCAGATCAAGAATCACCGGACCGCCGTGACCTTGCAGCTCTAAAACGTCTTCACCGGTAAAGGAGTTTGGGCCGGGAAACCACAGGGCAATGCCTTGATCCAGCGCGCTGCCATCCGCGTCTTTAAACGGCAGATAGTCGGCATAACGCGGTTTTGGCAGTTTGCCCAGTACGGTTTCTGCGACCTCGCGCGCTTTCAGGCCGGAGATACGCAGGATACCCACGCCACCACGTCCCGGAGGGGTGGCCTGAGCGACGATGGTGTCGTTATGGCTCATGATATGTCTCTTTGTGATGCAATAAAAAAGGCGGTCTAATGACCGCCCTTTACATTATGTTCCGTTTGCCGGATGGCGGCTTCGCCTAATCCGGCCTATACCGAATCAGGAGTTTTTCTTCTCGCGGCTATGCAGCCCACGCTTCTCCAGACCACGGTAAATCAGCTGCTGCTGAATAATGGTTACCAGGTTGCTGACGATATAGTACAGCACCAGACCTGACGGGAACCACAGGAAGAACACGGTGAAGATGACCGGCATAAAGGTCATGATCTTCTGCTGCATCGGGTCGGTCACGGTGGTCGGAGACATCTTCTGAATGAAGAACATCGTCACGCCCATCAGGATCGGCAGGATGTAGTACGGGTCCTGTGCAGACAGGTCATGGATCCACAGCGCGAACGGCGCATGACGCAGTTCAATGGAGCCCATCAGCATGTAGTACAACGCCAGGAAGATTGGCATCTGGATGATCAGCGGGAAGCAGCCGCCCAGCGGGTTAACCTTCTCAGCTTTGTACAGGGCCATCATTTCCTGGCTCTGACGCTGTTTGTCATCGCCCAGACGCTCACGCATAGCCTGAATCTTCGGCTGCAGCATACGCATCTTCGCCATGGAGGTGTACTGCGCTTTGGTCAGCGGGTACATGATGCCACGAACGATAAAGGTGATAACGATGATGGAGAAGCCCCAGTTACCCAGGAAGCTATGGATCCACTTCAGCAGTTTAAACAGCGGCTGAGAGATGAACCACAACCAGCCGTAATCCACAGTCAGATCCAGGTGCGGTGCAACGGCCGCCATTTTGTCCTGAATTTCCGGGCCGACCCACAGGGTGCTGGTCATCGCGCCAGTCTGGCCTGGCTGTACCAGTACCGGCTGAGATTTATAGCCGATAGCGGCAATGCCGTTACCCAGGTTAGCGGTGTAGAAGTTGTTGGTGCCGTCGTTACGCGGAACCCATGCCGTTGCGAAATACTGTTGCAGCATTGCGACCCAACCGTCTTTAGCGTTGACGTTCAGGTTTTCGTTTTCAGCAATGGTGTCGAATTTGTATTTCTCATACTTCTCATCCGGCGTGGAGTACGCCGCGCCACGGAAGGTGTGCAGCGCAAAGTTGCTGCTACCGGTGTCGCGATGAGATGGCAGATTGATGGATTGCTTCAACTGACCAAAGGTGGAGATTTCCAGCGGTTTCTCGCCGGCGTTCTGCACGCTGTAGTTAACGTTGACAGCATATTCACCACGCTTGAGGACAAACGTTTTAGTGAACGTGTTACCCGCTGCGTCAGTATAGGTCATCGGGATCTGCAGTTCGTTCTGACCGTCTGCCAGTACAAATGCGTCTTTTTCGACGTTGTACAGCGGACGTGGGCCGTTAGCCGGGTTATCCGGGCCGTCACGACCTGTCAGGCCACTCTGTGCCTGGTAGATGAACTGTGGCGTGGTTTCCAGTAACTGGAACGGTTCGGTAGAACCAAGTTCTTTCGGGTAAGCTGGCAGCGAAGCCTGTTCCACATCACCACCACGGGTGTTGATGGTCAGATCAAGCACGTCAGTTTTAACCGTAATCAGTTTCCCCTGGCCACTGGCCGGTACGCCCTGGTCTGCGGCGCTACCCGCTGCGGTGGTCGTTGTCTGCGTGGTCTGTTGGGCCTGAGGTTGCGGGTTTTTATCCTGCTCCCAGGCTTGCCAGATCATGAAAGACACGAACAGCAAAGCGATGACTAAAAGATTGCGTTGCGAATCCATCGTTAGTGTTCTCTGGTATCAAATGGTCCGGGCGGGACGGGATCGTCACCACCAGGGTGTAAAGGGTGGCATTTTAATACGCGTTTCACCGTCAACCAACTGCCTTTTATCACTCCAAACCTGCGCAATGCCTCAATTCCGTAGCTCGAACAGGTTGGAGTGAAACGGCAATGCGGCCCAAGCAGCGGACTGATCAGGCGTTGATAGACCCGAATGAGGGCTATCAGGACCCGCGAGCCAGGCGACAATGGCGACGCCATAATTTTTCCAACGCTTCCGAGAGAGCACGGTTATCGAGGTCAGCAACCCCTTTTTTCGCCACCACCACGAAATCCATTGCGGGAAGTTCGTGCTGACGTAAACGGAAGCTTTCACGCGTCAGACGTTTAATCCGATTGCGTTCATGCGCACGTTTAACATTTTTCTTGGCGACGGTAAGACCGATACGGGGATGCCCCAGCGAATTCAGGCGGCCGAGGATGGTGATTTGCGGCGTGCCAGCCCGTTGTGGCTGCTGGAAGACGAATGTGAAATGAGTGGGAGTTAACAAACGTAACTCCCTGGGAAATGCGAGCTTAACCACTCAGGGGCTAGCTTTTATTACTTAGAAACGGTCAGACGAGAACGGCCTTTAGCACGACGACGTGCCAGAACCTGACGACCATTTTTATTAGCCATACGAGCACGGAAGCCGTGAGAACGGTTGCGCTTCAGTACAGACGGTTGAAAAGTGCGTTTCATGGCGATTTCTACCTAAACTTGAATAAATTCACTGACTTTTGCGTATACCCGAACGAGTTTCGAACGACTTACGCCACAGTGTGGGTGATTAAAGAGGCCGGATTGTAATAATTGTACACTCCGGAGTCAATTCTCTTTCCTTATTTCCCGCTTTTTTCCACAAGGTTTTGTGTGAAAAACAGGCAGCGTTGACGCCGTAAGGCGACCGTTACTCGCTGGGGGTAAGAATTATACGGGCTGGTGGATAAAGCGCAAGGATCGCCCGGGATCTTTATTAGATCGTTTAAGCAGTAAAGCATCTTTACTCATTAATTTTTTCAATATGCGCGCTAAAACCTGCAGCACTTCTCCAGGATCGTTTACACTTAGCCGATTCTGGATCATCCTGTGGATAAATCGGGAAGAATCTGTGAGAAACAGAAGATCTCTTTCTCAGTTTACGCTATGATCCGCGGTCCCGATCGTTTCAATGGATCCTGATCGGGTAAAATTGCAGATAGCAATTCGCACGTCACCCTTTGCATAGGGTCTTGTCGATGTGCGTCAACAATCATGAATGTTTCAGCCTTTGTCATTTATCGACTTTTGTTCGAGTGGAGTCCGCCGTGTCACTTTCGCTTTGGCAGCAGTGTCTTGCCCGATTGCAGGATGAGTTACCAGCCACAGAATTCAGTATGTGGATACGCCCGTTGCAGGCGGAACTGAGCGATAACACGCTGGCTTTGTATGCGCCAAACCGTTTTGTGCTCGATTGGGTAAGGGACAAATACCTTAATAATATTAATGGATTACTAAATAACTTCTGCGGAGCGGATGCCCCACAGCTGCGTTTTGAGGTCGGAACTAAACCCGTCACGCAAACGCTGAAGACGCCGGTGAACAACGTTGTCGCGCCTGCCCATGTGGCGCAACAAGTACAACCGCAACGTGCTGCTCCGGCGGCGCGTCCAGGCTGGGACAACGTTCCGGCTCCGGCAGAACCTACCTATCGCTCTAACGTCAACGTCAAACATACGTTTGATAACTTCGTTGAAGGTAAATCTAACCAACTGGCGCGCGCGGCGGCACGTCAGGTGGCGGACAACCCTGGCGGCGCCTACAATCCGTTATTCCTTTATGGTGGTACGGGTCTGGGTAAAACCCACCTGTTGCATGCTGTCGGTAACGGCATTATGGCGCGTAAACCGAACGCGAAAGTGGTGTATATGCACTCCGAGCGTTTCGTGCAGGACATGGTTAAAGCTCTGCAAAACAATGCGATCGAAGAGTTTAAACGCTACTACCGCTCCGTCGACGCGCTGCTGATCGATGACATCCAGTTCTTTGCCAACAAAGAGCGCTCGCAGGAAGAATTCTTCCACACCTTCAACGCCCTGCTGGAAGGTAATCAGCAGATCATCCTGACGTCGGATCGTTATCCGAAGGAGATCAATGGCGTTGAAGATCGACTGAAATCCCGCTTTGGCTGGGGGCTGACTGTTGCGATCGAACCGCCTGAGCTGGAAACCCGCGTGGCGATCCTGATGAAAAAAGCTGACGAAAACGACATTCGTCTGCCGGGTGAAGTGGCGTTCTTTATTGCCAAGCGTCTACGCTCTAACGTGCGTGAACTGGAAGGCGCACTGAACCGCGTGATCGCCAACGCCAATTTTACCGGCCGGGCGATTACCATCGATTTCGTGCGCGAAGCGCTGCGCGATCTGCTGGCTTTGCAGGAAAAGTTGGTCACCATCGACAATATTCAGAAGACGGTGGCGGAGTATTACAAAATCAAAATTGCGGATCTGCTGTCAAAGCGTCGATCTCGCTCGGTAGCTCGTCCGCGCCAGATGGCGATGGCGCTGGCAAAAGAGCTCACTAACCACAGTCTGCCGGAAATTGGCGACGCGTTTGGTGGGCGTGACCATACTACCGTGCTTCATGCCTGCCGCAAGATTGAGCAGTTGCGTGAAGAAAGCCATGATATTAAAGAAGATTTCTCCAATTTAATCAGAACATTATCTTCGTGACGCTATGAAATTTACCGTTGAACGTGAACATTTATTAAAACCGCTTCAGCAGGTCAGCGGCCCGCTGGGTGGACGTCCTACACTGCCGATCCTTGGAAACCTGCTGCTGCAGGTCGCTGACGGTGCGCTTTCTCTGACTGGTACCGATCTCGAAATGGAGATGGTGGCGCGCGTGGCGTTGATCCAGCCTCATGAACCTGGTGCTACTACCGTTCCGGCGCGTAAATTCTTCGACATTTGCCGCGGATTGCCGGAAGGCGCGGAAATTGCCGTTCAACTGGAAGGCGACCGCATGCTGGTACGCTCTGGTCGCAGCCGTTTCTCGCTGTCCACGCTGCCTGCCGCCGACTTCCCTAATCTGGATGACTGGCAGAGCGAAGTCGAATTCACCCTGCCACAGGCCACGATGAAGCGCCTGATTGAAGCCACGCAGTTTTCGATGGCGCATCAGGACGTGCGTTACTACTTAAACGGCATGCTGTTTGAAACCGAAGGGGAAGAGCTGCGTACCGTGGCGACCGACGGTCACCGTCTGGCGGTTTGTTCAATGCCTGTCGGTCAGCCGTTGCCCAGCCATTCGGTGATCGTACCGCGTAAAGGCGTGATTGAACTGATGCGTATGCTCGACGGCGGTGACAACCCGCTGCGCGTGCAGATTGGCAGCAACAACATTCGTGCGCACGTGGGCGATTTCATCTTCACCTCCAAGCTGGTTGATGGCCGTTTCCCGGATTATCGCCGCGTATTGCCGAAGAATCCGGACAAACATCTGGAAGCCGGTTGCGATATCCTTAAACAGGCGTTTGCCCGTGCGGCAATTCTTTCTAACGAGAAATTCCGCGGCGTGCGTCTGTATGTCAGCGAAAATCAGCTCAAAATCACCGCCAACAACCCGGAGCAGGAAGAAGCAGAAGAAATTCTGGATGTCTCCTATCCTGGTACAGAACTGGAAATCGGTTTTAACGTGAGCTACGTGCTTGACGTTCTGAACGCGCTGAAGTGCGAGAACGTGCGTATTTTGCTGACCGATTCCGTATCGAGCGTACAGATTGAAGATGCGGCCAGCCAATCCGCAGCCTATGTCGTCATGCCTATGCGCTTGTAAAGAATATCGGGCTATCTTACTTGTTATTCTGGCTCCGGGCAGTGCTCGCACAAAATACGAAGTATTTTGGACGTCCTATGGACGGCCCGAAGGGCGAGCGCAGCGAGCAATCCTCACGTACTTCAGTACGCTACGGTTGCTGTGCGCTGGCCGTAACCAGACTAACTGCGACGATAACGCCCTGGTTATGAGTTGATATGTCGCTATCCCGACTGCTAATCAAAGATTTCCGCAATATTGAAAATGCGGATCTCGCTTTATCCCCCGGCTTTAACTTCCTGGTTGGCGCGAACGGCAGCGGCAAAACCAGTGTGCTGGAAGCCATCTATACGCTCGGCCATGGCCGGGCGTTTCGCAGTTTGCAGATTGGCCGCGTGATTCGCCACGAGCAGGAGTCGTTTGTTTTACACGGACGATTGCAGGGAGAAGAGCGCGAGACATCGATTGGTCTGACGAAAGACAAACTGGGCGACAGCAAAGTGCGCATTGACGGCACTGACGGGCACAAGGTCGCTGAACTGGCGCACCTGATGCCGATGCAGCTGATCACGCCAGAGGGGTTTACTTTACTCAACGGCGGCCCCAAATACAGAAGAGCATTTCTTGACTGGGGATGCTTTCACAATGAAGCCGGATTTTTCACCGCCTGGAGCAACCTGAAGCGACTGCTCAAGCAGCGCAATGCGGCACTGCGCCAGGTGAGTCGTTATGAGCAACTGCGCCCGTGGGATAGAGAACTTATTCCGCTGGCGGAACAAATCAGCACCTGGCGCGCGGAGTACAGCGCGGGTATCGCGCAGGATATGGCGGATACCTGCCAGCAGTTTCTTCCCGAGTTTTCTCTCTCGTTCTCTTTCCAGCGTGGTTGGGAGAAGGAGACAGATTATGCCGAGGTGCTGGAACGCAGTTTTGAACGCGATCGCATGTTGACCTACACCGCACACGGCCCGCATAAGGCGGATTTCCGCATTCGTGCCGACGGTGCGCCGGTAGAAGACACGTTGTCGCGTGGGCAGCTAAAACTGCTAATGTGCGCCTTACGTCTGGCGCAAGGGGAGTTCCTGACCCGTGAAAGCGGACGGCGCTGCCTGTACCTGATAGATGATTTTGCCTCTGAACTGGATGATGCGCGTCGCGGGCTGCTGGCCAGCCGCTTAAAAGCCACGCAATCTCAGGTCTTTGTCAGCGCAATCAGCGCTGAACACGTTATAGACATGTCCGATGAAAATTCGAAGATGTTTACCGTGGAAAAGGGTAAAATAACGGATTAACCCAAGATAAAATGAGCGAGAAACGTTGATGTCGAATTCTTATGACTCCTCCAGTATCAAAGTCCTGAAAGGGCTGGATGCGGTGCGTAAGCGCCCGGGTATGTATATCGGCGACACGGATGACGGCACCGGTCTGCACCACATGGTATTCGAGGTGGTAGATAACGCTATCGACGAAGCGCTCGCGGGTCACTGTAAAGATATCGTGGTAACGATTCACGCGGACAACTCCGTGTCTGTTACCGATGATGGCCGTGGTATCCCAACCGGTATTCACCCGGAAGAGGGCGTTTCGGCGGCGGAAGTTATCATGACTGTTCTGCATGCAGGCGGTAAATTCGATGATAACTCCTATAAAGTTTCCGGTGGTTTGCACGGCGTAGGTGTCTCCGTCGTTAACGCCCTGTCGCAGAAACTGGAGCTGGTGATTCGTCGTGAAGGCAAAGTGCATCAGCAAACTTACGTGCATGGTGTGCCGCAGGCGCCGCTGGCGGTAACAGGCGAAACGGAAGTAACGGGTACTCAGGTCCGTTTCTGGCCAAGCCATGAAACCTTCACTAACGTGACCGAGTTCGAATACGACATTCTGGCGAAGCGTCTGCGCGAGCTGTCATTCCTGAACTCTGGCGTCTCTATTCGTCTGCGCGATAAGCGCGACGGCAAAGAAGATCATTTCCACTACGAAGGCGGCATCAAGGCGTTTGTTGAATATCTCAACAAAAACAAAACGCCGATCCACCCGAATATCTTCTACTTCTCCACCGAAAAAGACGGTATCGGCGTTGAAGTTGCGCTGCAGTGGAACGACGGCTTCCAGGAAAATATCTACTGCTTCACCAACAACATTCCGCAGCGTGACGGCGGGACTCACCTTGCAGGCTTCCGCGCGGCGATGACCCGTACCCTGAACGCCTACATGGACAAAGAAGGCTACAGCAAAAAAGCCAAAGTCAGCGCCACCGGTGACGATGCCCGTGAAGGCCTGATTGCGGTGGTTTCCGTGAAAGTGCCGGACCCGAAATTCTCCTCGCAGACCAAAGACAAACTGGTCTCCTCTGAGGTGAAATCGGCGGTTGAACAGCAGATGAACGAACTGCTGAGCGAATACCTGCTGGAAAACCCGTCTGACGCAAAAATCGTCGTCGGCAAAATTATTGATGCTGCGCGTGCCCGTGAAGCTGCACGTCGTGCGCGTGAAATGACCCGTCGTAAAGGCGCGCTGGACTTAGCCGGTCTGCCGGGCAAGCTGGCGGACTGTCAGGAACGTGACCCGGCGCTGTCTGAACTGTACCTGGTGGAAGGGGACTCCGCGGGCGGCTCTGCGAAGCAGGGGCGTAACCGTAAGAACCAGGCGATTCTGCCGCTGAAGGGTAAAATCCTCAACGTCGAGAAAGCGCGTTTCGACAAAATGCTCTCCTCACAGGATGTGGCGACGCTGATTACCGCGCTCGGCTGCGGCATTGGTCGCGACGAGTACAACCCGGACAAACTGCGTTATCACAGCATCATCATCATGACCGATGCGGACGTCGACGGCTCGCACATTCGTACGCTGCTGTTGACCTTCTTCTATCGTCAGATGCCGGAAATCGTTGAACGCGGCCACGTTTACATTGCGCAGCCACCGCTGTACAAAGTGAAGAAAGGCAAGCAGGAACAGTACATCAAAGACGATGAAGCGATGGATCAATACCAGATCTCTATCGCTCTGGATGGCGCAACGCTGCACACCAACGCCAGCGCGCCTGCCCTTTCAGGTGAGTCGTTAGAGAAACTGGTTTCTGAATACAACGCGACGCAGAAAATGATTGGCCGTATGGAACGTCGTTTCCCGAAAGCGCTGCTGAAAGAGCTGGTTTATCAACCGACGCTGCCGGAAGCTGATTTGGCGAACGAACAGAACGTTACCCGTTGGGTTAACGCGCTGATTACCGAGCTGAACGAAAAAGAACAGCACGGTAGCCTGTGGAAGTTTGATGTTCACCATAACGCAGAGCAGAATCTGTTTGAGCCGATTGTACGCGTACGTACTCACGGTGTGGATACCGACTATGTGCTGGATCACGAGTTTGTGACCGGTGGCGAGTACCATCGTATTTGCACGCTCGGTGAGAAGTTGCGCGGGCTGATCGAAGACGATGCGTTTATCGAACGTGGCGAGCGTCGCCAGCCGGTGGCCAGCTTTGAGCAGGCGCTGGAATGGCTGCAGAAAGAGTCTCGTCGCGGTCTCGCTATCCAGCGTTATAAAGGTCTGGGCGAGATGAACCCGGAACAGCTGTGGGAAACGACCATGGATCCGGAAAGCCGTCGCATGTTGCGCGTTACTGTGAAGGATGCGATTGCCGCTGACCAGCTGTTCACCACCCTGATGGGCGATGCCGTCGAACCACGCCGCGCATTTATCGAAGAAAACGCCCTGAAAGCGGCGAACATCGATATCTAAGCCAATCTGTAGGCCGGATAAGGCGGTTTACGCTGCCATCCGGCAAGATGTTGTATTGTGCCTGATGGCGCGTTGCTTATCAGGCCTACAAACGACAACCGACCTACAAAAGGGGAATCTTGATTCCCCTTTCTATCCTCCTTTTCGTAGCTGTTTTTTGAGCGGAATCGCGTTAGCATGAGGGCGGACTCATTTAATCCGGGGAACTCATGGCTATCAAACTTATTGCTATCGACATGGATGGCACACTTCTGCTGCCCGATCACACCATTTCACCTGCAGTCAAAACGGCAATTGCCGCGGCACGCGCGCGTGGCGTGAACGTAGTGCTGACCACGGGACGCCCGTATGCCGGCGTTCACAGCTATCTGAAAGAACTGCACATGGAACAACCCGGTGACTACTGCATTACCTACAACGGTGCGCTGGTGCAGAAAGCAGGCGATGGCAGTACTGTGGCGCAAACCGCGCTGAGCTATGATGATTATCGCTATTTGGAGCAACTCTCCCGGGAAGTTGGCTCGCATTTCCACGCGCTCGATCGCAACACGTTGTATACCGCTAACCGTGATATCAGTTATTACACGGTGCATGAATCGTTTGTCGCGACGATTCCGCTGGTGTTCTGTGAGGCTGAAAAAATGGATCCGGCGACCCAGTTCCTGAAAGTGATGATGATTGATGAGCCGGAGATCCTCGACAAGGCCATCTCGCGCATTCCGGCGGAAGTGAAAGAAAAGTACACCGTGCTGAAAAGTGCGCCGTACTTCCTCGAAATCCTTGATAAACGCGTCAACAAAGGGACTGGCGTAAAATCGCTGGCCGATGCGTTGGGAATTAAAGCCGAAGAGGTTATGGCGATTGGCGATCAGGAAAACGACATCGCGATGATTGAATACGCCGGCGTGGGCGTTGCGATGGATAACGCCATTCCAACGGTGAAAGAGATCGCCAACTTTGTGACGAAATCTAATCTGGAAGACGGTGTTGCCTGGGCCATTGAGAAGTACGTCCTCTCCTGATGTGCGTTATGCCTGGCTTCGGCCAGGCATAAAACATTAAGAATGTTATAAAAATCACGTTTGTATTATCAGATGTGAAACCGCACATTAATCCCCCCATTTAGTACGCAACTTCTATACTCTCCCACCTTCTTTTATATTCAGGCGGTTCCTGCCTGCAACTATGTTTTCTTATGACTAACACAAGCATTCGCCTGGTGTTGATGACGTCTTCCTGTTTGATTTTTCAAGCCTGTGCTGCGACGGATTCTGGCTCAACGTTAACACCTTTGTATGATTATCAGGATGATGGTCAGGCCGCTTCTTTGCCGGTAAAACCGGCGACTAAACCTGCTGCAAGCCACTCCGTTTTGCCCTTTTTAGGCGACGAGGCGCGTAAACGTGGTTACGACCTGCCTGAGCCGTTTGGTGTGAATATTAACTACATGAATATCAGGCAGAATATTAATGTAGACAGTATTAACTTTAATGGCCTTTCTTTGGGTGGTCATTCGCTGGATAACGCATTCAAAATTAACGTTGGCAATACGCGCGAGAGAAGCAAAACAGAAACCCTGAAACTGGATGCCTGGCTGCTGCCGTTTATGAACGTCTATGGCCTGGTGGGCTATACCGACGGTCACTCCGTTTCGCAGATTGGTGTAGGCATTAAAGGGCCACGCAAAGTTCACACGCCAGACAATTTGCAAAACCTGGCGTTTCAGCTCGACTTTAAAGGCACAACCTACGGTGTGGGGACGACACTGGTGGGCGGTGTGGGTAACTGGTTTACGGCTTTTGATGCCAATTATACTCAGACGCAGTTTGACATTCTTGACGGTAGTATTGATGCCTTCACGGTTTCTCCGCGAGTCGGTTATCGCTTTACCACCCCGGGTGTGGAAGCACTGTACTTGCCGTCCGGCAAGCTGAATCTGTGGATTGGCAGTATGTATCAGGACGTGCAGCAAGAATTCAGGGGTAGCCTTAGCGATCTCAATATGCCGTCTGAGACGCTGCAGAAAATGGTGGATATCGCGAATAAGGACGGCAATGGCCGTTTCGACGTTAAACAGCATCTGCAATCCCCCTGGAACGTACTGGTCGGGGCGCAGTATGAATTGACCCGAAACTTTAACGTGACGACCGAAATTGGCTTTGCAGACCGTAACAGCTTTTTCATGGCTGGAGAGTACCGCTTTTGATCCGCCTCGCTTTCTTGTTGTTGGTGAGTCTGTTCGCCTGCATTGCGCAGGCAGAATTACCGACCCGCGACGAAGTTGACGGCTGGCTGAATACACTGGGCGCCAGCGATAACTTTAACGCCAGCAAAGGTATCGATTGGGGCGTAATGCCGGGGCCGTTTTACACTCCGGAACTGGGGTTGGGGATAGGTACCGCGGTGGTGGGAATGTATCGCCCAGACCCAAACGACACGGTGAGTCAGAACTCGACGCTGACCCTCAGCGGCTACTTTAGCTCAACGGGCGCTTTCGGCGTCACTATGCAAAATTATGCTTTTTTTGCCGACGATCGCTGGCGTTTCTTTCTCAATGGCGCATTAACCGATACACCAACCTGGTACTGGGGGCAGGGATTTAGTGCCGGAGATAAAGACAGCCAGAAACAGCAATATACGGCTCAGGATCTGAATCTGCACCCCACGTTATATCGTCGGGTAGCGCCTAATATCTATCTGGGCGTCGGCTGGTCGCTGAACGCGCAACATGCTGCGCAAATGGATGGTAACGATCCGCCAAAAATTGAAAATACCGGGCAGGGCGCGTCGGTGCTAAGTTCCGGCAGCAGTGTCGAACTTAGCTGGGATGACCGCGACTTTGTTCCTAACCCGCGCCAGGGACAATATGCCGACGTACGCTATACCCGCTATACGCCCGATGCGGGGAGCGATACCCGGTTTGATGAATACCAGTTGCACTACAGCCGCTACCACTCTCTGGACGAGAAGAATGTGCTTGCCTGGGAGATGGACGGTGCCTTTACTCAGGGGGATGTGCCGTGGAGCATGATGCCGCTGCTCGGTAGCAATCAGCGGATGCGCGGCTATTACGAAGGACGCTATCGCGATAAAAACGCCGTCAGCGGGCAGGTAGAGTATCGCCGCAAACTTGACTGGCGGCATGGCGTGGTTGGCTGGTTGGGCGCAGGGACGATGGGGCCATCATTTAGCGCGCTGGATGACGGACGCTGGCTACCCTCGGCGGGGGTGGGGTATCGCTTTGAATTTAAGCCGCGGGTGAATGTGCGTCTGGATTATGGCATTGGCAAAGGGAGCAGCGGTTTTTATTTTCAGGTAGGAGAGGCGTTTTGATCAATAAAGTGCTGCTGATGACTATCTTGTTATTGGCAACGGTCGGGGTCCATGCTGCGATACCTGTACCTTTGCAGTTGGTAAATGAAGATGACAAGGCCGAAAGCACCGCCTGGCCAGTTGTTTCGCCGCTCCCTGCGCCCCAAGGGTTACGTCCGTGCTGCGCTTTTGGTTACGACCTGCACGCGCAGGTGCTGGATATGCCAGTACCGTTTTATGAACTTAATAACGTCGTGACAGCTAACGGTATTGGCGAGCATCGCTATAACGATAGCTTGCTGTTAGGGTTAGTGAACCTGGCCGGCATCGGGCATGAACACAATGGCATTGTGTACACCTCTCGCGGCGGTTTCATCGATATCGCGCATGTACGAGATACCGCAGATATGACGGTCTGGCTTTTTAGCCATCTACTTCCACAGTTAGGTCAGCCTTTTACGTTGCGACTCGAAGATGAACTGGCGGAGCGGCATATCGTTTTCAACGCCTTCACACCACCTGAAACGGCGGGCGATCGTTACGCATTAGCTGCCTGGCTGGCAGCACATCTGGCCTTTCAGCTCGCGGCCTGGCATGAAATTGCACAATGGTACGGTTTTGAGTCAGTTCCTGGGTTTTCTGAGGAAGTTTCCGCATTTTCACCGGAAGATCTCTACTCCAACCTGTTGGGGGCAAGAATTGCGGTGTCGCTGATCCTTGATGGGCAACTGGCAACATCAGGGATGTACGATGCGGCAATGAATAATGCACTGCGTCAGGCGTTAACGCAGTTGGGAGCTAAGTCAGAAACAATAACCCGTTTTCAGTTTGATATGCTGGATGGCAAGTGGTGGAACAGCCAGCGTCGGGTGCCGGAGAAATATCTGGTGCTGCACAGAAACTACGATGTAAGTGATTCGCGTTTGCCAACGCCAGTGCCGGGCGAAAAAGCCGCGCCGCTACGCCTGTCATTACCGCATCACTGGCGAAATTATTCCCTTGATTCGCTGGCGCAACTTCAACTCCGGCCCGGAAGTAACATGGCGCGGCTACCTTTACCACAATCCTGGTATAGCGATGCTAATTTCCCTGCGCTGGCTACGCTTGCAGGTGCCAGGGATAATCTGTCGAAAGTGGATGAGAATTCATTCCTTTATTAAAAACCTCCATCAGAACTTCACTGGCGGAGGTTTTTCTGCATATGCCGGGCCCAATCCGATAATCGCTACGCTAAATCCTGCAAGTGAAGTGCTTGTGAAGTATGATTGCTTAAATCGTCTTGTATCAGGGCATCCCATGAAGCAAATCACCTTTACGCCGCGTAATCATCAGCTTACCAATATCAACACCTGGACCCCGGACAGTCAGTGGCTGGTCTTCGACGTGCGTCCTTCCGGTGCCTCTTTTACGGGGGAAACGATTGAACGCGTCAATGTCCATACTGGCGAACTGGAGGTGATTTACCGGGCCACTCAGGGGGCACATGTGGGCGTGGTGACCGTTCATCCAAAGTCGGAAAAGTATGTTTTTATTCATGGGCCAGAAAATCCAGATGAAACATGGGATTACGACTTTCATCATCGCCGTGGGGTGATTGTTTCGCAGGCAGAGGTGACGAATCTGGATGCGATGGATATCACCGCGCCGTACACGCCTGGCGCGTTACGCGGCGGCAGTCATGTGCATGTCTTTAGCCCGAACGGTGAGTTTGTCAGTTTTACTTATAACGACCATGTGCTGCATGAACGCTCTCCGGCGCTGGATTTACGTAACGTCGGCGTGGCTGCGCCGTATGGTCCGGTGAACGTATCCGCGCAGCATCCACGTGAATATAGCGGGAGCCGCTGGTGCGTGCTGGTGAGTCAAACGACACCGGCGCCAAAACCGGGGAGCGATGAGATAAACCGCGCCTATGAAGAAGGTTGGGTGGGCGAAAGCACACTGGCGTTTATCGGCGATACGTTGTCAGTGACCGGTGAGAAAGTGCCGGAGCTGTTTATTGTTGATTTGCCTCAGAATGAAAGCGGCTGGAAACAGCCGGGTGATGCTCCGCTGGAGGGCACAGAGGCGACAATGCCTGCGCCGCCATCCGGTATTCGCCAACGTCGCCTGACGTTTACTCATGAGCGCGCCTTTCCGGGGCTGGTGAATCAGCCGCGCCACTGGGTGCGCAGTAATCCGCAGACGTCTGAAATTGCGTTTTTAATGCGCGACAACCATGGCGTTGTGCAACTGTGGTTAATTCCACCACAGGGTGGTGAGCCGCGTCAGCTTACCCGTTGCGCCACGGGTATTCAGTCGGCATTCAACTGGCATCCATCAGGGAAATGGCTGGGATTTGTGCTGGAAAACAGAATAGCCTGTTGTGATGCTCAGACGGGAGAGATTGATTTTTTAACGGCGCGTCACGGCAACCCTCCGTCGGCCGATGCGGTTGTCTTCTCTCCTGATGGGCGACTGGTTGCGTGGATGGAAGAGGTCGAAGGTTTCCGCCAACTGTGGATGACTGAAACAGGGCGTTAATTAAGGTGCAGTCATTTTCGCCGGGGGGATAACGGCGTTCGTGGCCTGCGTTCTCTCCTCGCTCTTTTCTACGCGGGATCTCACCGAGTTATCTTTACGAAAGAGATCCCACGGAAGCAATACGGTATCCAGCACCGCAGTAAAAGGCATATCCAGAATCGCCAGCGACTTCGTTCCCCAATTCGTATCACTTTCGCTGATCATGGTGGCGCTGGCGCGTGTGCCAGGATACGTCCCTTCTTTGCCTCCGGTATGCGACATTATGCTGGAACAACCGCTCAAAAACGCCATCCCGCTGCACATTGTCAGTGTTACCAACATTTTTTTTATCATCGTTTATTCATCTGTTTTCATCGTGTTTGCATGGTGAGTTAAAGCGATCCGTTGCGAAAATAACATCACCATTTCGTCGCACTGTGGCGGCTATCGCGATTTATCGATAACAACTGCTCTCCCCAGTGTATGCAATAGACAACAAACTGCAAAAAAAGTCAGATGAATACACTTGAAAAGTTTGTGTTAAGACCCATTTTTAGGATGTAGACAACAGAAGGGCATGCCTGATGGGTGTTCTGGCTACCTGACCTGTCCATGATGGAAGGTCTCACATTCTCGCTGATTTCAGGAGCTATTGATTATGCGTAACTTTGATTTATCCCCGCTGTACCGTTCTGCTATTGGTTTTGACCGTCTGTTTAACCTGCTGGAAAACAACCAGAGCCAGAGTAATGGCGGCTACCCTCCGTACAACGTTGAGCTGGTAGACGAAAACCATTACCGCATTGCGATTGCCGTTGCCGGTTTTGCTGAAAGCGAGCTGGAAATTACCGCGCAGGACAATCTGCTGGTGGTAAAAGGCGCTCATGCGGATGAGCAAAAAGAACGTACTTACCTGTATCAGGGTATTGCCGAGCGCAACTTCGAACGTAAGTTCCAGTTAGCGGAGAACATTCATGTTCGCGGCGCAAACCTGGTGAATGGTCTGCTGTATATCGATCTTGAGCGCGTTATTCCCGAAGCGAACAAACCGCGCCGCATCGAAATCAACTAATTCTGTGGGCCGCTTCAGGCGGCCCTGCTAAGCAATCGGCTTGCCGTCAGGGAGCCGAAAGGTACCTACTCGCTTCTTAGAAGGAGATTATTATGCGTAACTACGATTTATCCCCACTGCTGCGTCAATGGATCGGTTTTGACAAACTGGCCAATGCGTTACAAAACGCCGGTGAAAGCCAGAGCTTCCCACCCTATAACATCGAAAAGAGCGATGATAACCACTATCGCATTACCCTTGCGTTAGCCGGTTTCCGCCAGGAAGATCTGGATATTCAACTGGAAGGCACACGCCTGACGGTGAAAGGTACACCGCAGCAGCCGGAAAAAGAGACAAAATGGTTGCACCAGGGGCTGGTTACTCAGTCGTTCAGTCTGAGCTTTACGCTGGCTGAAAATATGGAGGTCTCCGGCGCAAGCTTTACTAACGGCTTGCTGCATATCGATTTGACCCGTAATGAACCTGAAACCATTGCTCCACAACGTATCGCCATCAGCGAACGTCCCGCATTAAATAGCTAAATAGCTCCATGCCTTTGCCCCGCCAGAAATGACGGGGCTTTTTTGTGCTTTACCACCCATACATTGCGACTGTACTCTGCGAGAATCCATTTACTTAATGATGTTATTCACAGGGAACAGGATAATGAGTGATATAGCATTGACGGTCAGCGTTCTGGCGTTGGTGGCGGTTGTCGGATTATGGATCGGCAACATAAAAATACGTGGCGTTGGTTTTGGCATCGGAGGGGTGCTGTTCGGCGGTATTATCGTCGGACATTTTGTCGATCAGGCAGGGATGACCCTGAGCGGCGACATGCTGCATTTCATTCAGGAATTTGGCCTGATTCTTTTCGTCTACACCATCGGTATTCAGGTGGGGCCGGGCTTTTTTGCGTCACTGCGTGTTTCCGGGCTGCGGCTGAATCTGTTTGCCGTACTGATTGTCATCATGGGGGGGCTGGTCACCGCGATCCTGCATAAGATTTTTGCCATTCCCCTTCCGGTGGTGCTGGGGATATTCTCCGGCGCGGTCACCAATACGCCGGCGCTGGGGGCGGGGCAGCAAATTCTGCGCGATCTGGGGACGCCAGCAGATATTGTAGACCAGATGGGGATGAGCTATGCCATGGCTTATCCTTTTGGTATCTGCGGTATTTTGCTCACGATGTGGCTGATGCGCCTTATTTTCCGCGTTAACGTCGATGCTGAAGCTCAGCAGCATGAATCCACGTTGACCAACGGACACGCGCTGATTCAGACCATGAACATCCGCGTGGAAAACCCGAACCTCAACAATATGGCGATTCAGGATGTCCCAATTCTGAACAGCGATAAAATCATCTGCTCGCGTCTGAAACGTGAAGAGACATTGATGGTGCCGTCGCCAGGGACGATTATCCAGATGGGCGACCTGCTACACCTGGTCGGCCAGCCCGGTGACCTGCATAACGCGCAGGTGGTGATTGGGCAGGAGGTGGACACATCGCTGTCGACGCGAGGTACTGATTTACGCGTTGAACGCGTGGTGGTGACCAACGAACAGGTGCTGGGTAAACGTATCCGCGACCTGCATTTTAAAGAACGTTACGACGTGGTTATCTCCCGTTTGAACCGTGCGGGCGTTGAGCTGGTGGCCAGCAGCGATGCCAGCCTGCAATTCGGGGATATCCTCAATCTGGTGGGGCGTCCCGCGTCCATTGATGCCGTTGCCAATGTTGTCGGCAACGCGCAGCAAAAACTGCAACAGGTGCAGATGCTGCCGGTATTTATCGGTATAGGACTGGGTGTTCTACTGGGGTCCATCCCGCTGTTCATCCCGGGTTTCCCGGTGGCGTTAAAATTGGGTTTGGCCGGTGGACCGCTGATCATGGCCTTAATTCTGGGGCGTATTGGCAGCATTGGTAAGCTGTACTGGTTTATGCCTCCCAGCGCTAACCTGGCGCTGCGAGAGTTAGGTATTGTGCTGTTCCTTGCGGTGGTTGGCCTGAAGTCCGGCGGTGATTTTGTTAATACGCTGACTCAGGGCGATGGGCTGAGTTGGGTCGGGTACGGTATTTTTATTACCGCCATTCCGCTGATTACCGTGGGACTGCTGGCGCGTATCTTCGCCAAAATGAACTATCTGACGCTGTGCGGTATGCTGGCCGGCTCGATGACCGATCCCCCCGCGCTGGCGTTTGCTAACAACCTGCATGCCACCAGCGGGGCGGCGGCGCTCTCCTATGCTACCGTTTACCCGCTGGTGATGTTCCTGAGGATTATCACCCCACAGCTGCTGGCGGTGCTCTTCTGGGGAATAGGTTAGTAACAGCGTATCCGGCCTGCATCTTCTGTAGGTCGGATACGGTGCAAGTCGCCATTCGCCACATCTTTTTTTTCCATTGTCTCATCACATTACGTTCTCTTCCGTTTGCGAATCAGGTTCATACTGCTGAACTGTTCCGGTATAACGACCAGACAACAATATTGAAGGAGTCGTCATGAAGATTTCCCGCCTAGGGGAAGCGCCGGATTACCGCTTCTCGCTGGCAAATGAACGCACATTTCTGGCATGGATACGCACCTCGTTAGGTTTTCTGGCCGCAGGCGTTGGTCTGGATCAACTGGCTCCGGATTTCGCCACGCCAGTTATTCGCGAAGTATTGGCCCTGTTGCTGTGTCTGTTTGCTGGCGGTCTGGCTATTTATGGTTATTTGCGCTGGTTACGTAATGAAAAGGCAATGCGCTTGAAAGAGGATTTGCCTTACACCCACAGTTTGCTCATTATCAGCGCAATGCTGACGATTGTAGCGGTGATTGTTATGGTGCTGGTGCTGTATGCCGGATAGCCGTAAATCGCGACGTATCGCCGATCCGGGACTACAACCGGAGCGCACATCGTTGGCATGGTTTCGTACGTTGTTGGGTTATGGCGCGTTAATGGCGCTGGCGATTAAGCACAACTGGCATCAGGCTGGGGCACTGTTCTGGATATCTATCGTCATACTGACGTTGGTGGCGATTATTCTCTGGCGTTATACCCGCAGCCGTAATCTCATGGATGTGAGTGATAGTGATTTTTCTGAATCTCGCGCGGTGCGTGACAAATTTATGATCTCCCTCGCGGTGTTATCCCTCGCAATACTGTTTGCTGTAACGCATGTTCGCCAACTTATCGTATTTATCGAGAATTTTGCATGACAGGATGTGAGAACATGGATGTTAGTGATGACGTTTTAGAAATGGTGATTAACCACCAGAAAAGTTTACAACCGGTTGAATTGTATCGTGGTTTGCAACAAGGAAAAGTTCGCCTCGTACAGTTTACTCCTTTGATTAAGCGCGATGCTTCAGGTTACCTGACTGAAGATTCAGTGACGCCGGACGGGTGGGGGCGATTTTTAATTGCGATATTTGATATCTGGGTACGTGAAGATATTAATCAAATATCTATTCAGCTTTTCGATAATACGCTACGCCAGTGGTGTGGTCGGACTGCACTGTTTGAATGCCAGACGATGACACTGCAGAATACACGCTGTCAGGCATGCTCTTTGTTTCAGTACTACCATGGAGATTGTCCTGCGTATCGCGAGGAGAATGGAAAGGGCGTGCTGTGTACAGGATATCAGGCTTTCTTCAACCATACCGCGCCGCATATGCGCGTGATGCGTGACCTGCTTAAGCAGCATCGCTCACCGATGGAACTGATGGCGATGCTGCGTTAAGCTCAGCGGCGTTATCGTCCTTTGGCCAGATACTGCGCCATTTCGGCTTCCGGCACCATGCCGCCGCCGGTCGCCCACACCAGATGAGTGGCGTTATTGAGCTGGTCGGCGCTGAAGCCGTGCATCAGCTGATAGTCAGCAGAGGCGCAAACGTGCTGCGGACCGGCCATCCCCGCCAGCGCTGAAGGCTCAAGGCGAATCCCTTCTTCCTGCGCCAGCCAGCCCAGCATGTCGTACATCGTCTGATCGTCCAGGGTGTACAGACCGTCGAGCAGACGTTCCATCGCCCGGCCGACAAACCCCGAAGCGCGGCCCACCGCCAGCCCATCCGCCGCCGTCAGGTTGTCGATGCCAATGTCCTGCACGGAAATGGTATCGTGCAGCCCGGTATAAATCCCCAGCAGCATGCAGGGTGAATGGGTCGGCTCGGCGAAGAAGCAGTGTACGTTATCGCCAAACGCCAGCTTCAGACCAAACGCCACCCCGCCAGGACCGCCGCCGACGCCGCACGGCAGGTAGACAAACAGCGGATGGTCAGAATCCACCACGCGACCCTGCTGCGCGAACTGCGCCTTCAGACGCTGACCAGCCACCGCGTAACCTAAAAACAGCGTGCGGGAATTTTCATCATCAATAAAGAAGCAGTTCGGATCGGACTCTGCCGCTTTGCGACCCTGTTCAACCGCCACGCCGTAATCTTCTTCATACTCGACGACCGTCACGCCGTGACTGCGTAGTTTGGCTTTTTTCCATGCGCGCGCGTCGGCAGACATATGTACCGTCACCTTAAAGCCGATACGGGCGCTCATGATGCCAATCGACATCCCGAGGTTGCCGGTGGAGCCTACCGCGATGCTGTACTGGCTGAAAAACTGTTTAAATTCAGGTGAAAGCAGAATGCTGTAATCATCTTCTGTCGTCAGCAGACCGGCTTCCAGCGCCAGTTTTTCCGCGTGGGTCAGGACCTCATAAATGCCGCCACGCGCTTTAATTGAGCCGGAAATCGGCAGGTGGCTGTCTTTTTTCAGCAACAGTTCGCCGCAGATGTGCTGTCCGAATGCTTTTTCCAGTCGTTTTTGCATCAATGGGATTGCAGCCAGCTCAGACTCAATAATGCCGCCGGTGGCTGCGGTTTCCGGGAAGGCCTGTGCCAGGTACGGCGCGAAGCGCGTCAGCCGGGCATGGGCATCCTGAACATCGTGTTCGGTCAGGCCAACATAGGGTAAACCTTCTGCAAGAGAGGTGGTGCCAGGGTTAAACCAGGCCGTCTCTTTGAGAGCCACCAGATCTTCCACTAAAGGATACTGGCCGATAAGTGTTTGAATGTTTTCCATAGTCAGTCTCTTCGCGCTTAAATAATAAAGGAAAGCAGGAATGTGCACACCAGTGCAATCACGGACGCGATAAATGTCGCGGTCGTATAGTATTTGAACGTCTCATTCAGGGTGGCGCCGCAGTACTGCTTCACCAGCCAGAAGAGGGAATCTGTGACGATCGTGCAGCCAATGGCGCCGGAACCAATTGCAATAGCGATGATCTCCGGGCTAACGTTGGGATAGAGCGGCAGCATTGGTGCCACGATTGCCGTCGCGCCCATCATCGCCACCGTGGCAGAGCCCACCGCAGCATGCAGAATTAACGCCACCAGCCACGCCAGCAGAATTGGGTGCATATGCATGTTTGAAAGGATTAGCGCGAGGGTATCCGCCAGCCCGCTACTCTTGAGGATAGCGTTGAATGCGCCGCCTGCGCCGATAATCAGCAGAATGTTGGCAATCGAACCAAACCCGTTTTCAGTGTGGGTCAGCAGCGCGCCCATGCCGATGTGCTGACGCAGGCCGAGAATGTAGTAGGCCACGAAGACGGCAATAAACATCGCGGTGATCGGGTTACCAATAAACTCCAGCAGCGTATACAGCGTGCTGCCTTTTGCCATGTTCAACTCAGCAACGGTTTTGACCAGCATCAGGCCAATCGGCAACAGGACGGTAAACAGCGTTGCGCCCAGCGACGGCAGCGTACTTTCGTCGCGCACTTTCAGGTCGGAAAACTCAGCCGGCACCGGTTTAAACGGCAGGCGGTTACCGAGAAATTTCAGATACAGCGGCCCGCCGACAAGCGAGGCCATTAAGCCCACCAGTAAACCATAAACAATTACGCTGCCAATGTCCGCACCCAGCTTATTCGCGACGAACAGAGCGGCCGGATGCGGCGGCACCACACAGTGCACCGCCATCAGCGCCGTACACAGTGGGATCGCCAGCTTCAGCAGTGAAGTATTGGTCTTTTTGGCAATCGAAAAAGCCAGCGGAATCAACAGTACCACGCCGACTTCAACAAACAGCGTGATCCCGCAAATCAGCCCGACCAGCACCATAATGACATCAGCGGAAAGCCAGCGGCAGCGCTGTAACGTCAGGCCAATGCGTTCTGCCGCGCCGGACACTTCCATCATTTTGCCCAGAATGGTCCCGAGGCCGATAACCGCGGCGAGGAAGCCCAGCGTACCGCCAATGCCGCTCTCAATGGCATTGACCATATCCAGCGGCCCCATACCCATCATCGTACCCACGAAGAAGCTGGCTAACAGCAGCGCCAGAAACGGGTGGAATTTGAACTTCACGATGGTCAAAACGATTAACACGATGCTTATCAGCAGCGTGCTCACAACCCAGATTTGAGAGTGCATAACTCACCTTGCCCTGTGATTAACCTGAGGTTATTGGACAAAAATAAGGCAGGGTCTGACAAACGATATAAATCCTCTTTAACATGAGCCAGATTGCATCAAGTGAGTGATTTACGTCTAATTACACGTCATTAATGCGATATGGTTCACTATGAATCATCTTTGTGCTGATTTTTACAGCGGTTTTTTTTACACTCCGACGCATGATTCAGGATGACAGAGATGAATATGGATCCCCTACGCGAAGTCAGAAACCGACTACTTAACGGCTGGCAGCTGTCAAAGCTGTATACCTTTGAAGTGGCGGCCCGCCATCAGTCGTTTGCGCTGGCGGCAGAGGAGTTGTCATTAAGCCCCAGCGCTGTCAGCCACCGCATTAATCAGCTGGAAGATGAGCTGGGTATTCAGCTGTTTGTCCGTTCTCACCGCAAAGTGGAACTGACTCACGAGGGTAAACGGGTGTTCTGGGCGCTGAAATCGTCGCTGGACACGCTTAACCAGGAAATTCTTGATATCAAAAATCAGGAACTGTCGGGGACGCTCACCGTGTACTCACGGCCCTCTATCGCCCAGTGTTGGCTGGTTCCGGCGCTCGGCGACTTCACCCGTCGCTACCCGTCGATTTCGCTGACCATGCTGACCGGGAACGACAACGTCAATCTGCAGCGTGCCGGCATCGACCTGGCGATCTATTTTGATGATGCGCCCTCCGCGCAGCTCACGCATCATTTTCTGATGGATGAAGAGATTTTGCCGGTCTGCAGCCCGGACTATGCCTCTCGTTATGGTCTCACTGGCTCGTTGGTGAATTTGCCGCACTGTACGTTGCTGCATGACAGACAGGCGTGGAGCAACGATTCCGGGACCGATGAATGGCACAGTTGGGCGCAGCATTTTGCGGTAAATTTGCCGACATCGTCGGGCATTGGTTTCGATCGTTCTGATTTAGCGGTGATTGCGGCAATGAATCACATCGGCGTAGCGATGGGCCGTAAGAGGCTGGTGCAAAAACGCCTCGATAGCGGAGAGCTGGTCGCGCCTTTTGGCGATATGGCGCTGAAATGCCATCAGCATTACTACATCACCACGCTGCCCGGCAGGCAGTGGCCGAAAATCGAGGCGTTTATTGGCTGGCTACAGGAGCAGGTTAAATAAGCGGGGCATGCATATTTTTTACGCTTTCTCTCTACACGGAAAGTGAAAAAGCATGCTAAATACGTGATATCACTCCTGATGATTTGCGTAAGGACGACCGTGTTAAAGTCGATTGTTTCCCTGTTACTCTTCGCCAGCGCCACCGTGTGCGCTGCGCAACCTGCGCTGACGGCGGCGGCGTATGCGCAGCAGCTTGGGGTCGGGATGGACGTAGATTGGGCGCGAACCGAGCGTGGCATCCGCGAGTTCGATCCGCTGGTGGTGCGGGATTTCAGGGCGAAAGGCATTTCCCATGTGCGTATTCGCGTGGCGGGAGAACCGACAGAAGCCAGACTGATTCATCTGCGCAAGCTGGTCGAAGCCTGCGAGCAGTATGGCGTAATCCCGATTATTGCTTACCAGGCGGATGAATATAAACAAGACCCCAGCGCCGGTAATGAAAAAGAGGTGGTGAACTGGTGGGTGGCGGTGGCGCATTACTTTGGTCAACGTTCGCCGCTACTGGGTTTTGACCTGATTTATGAACCTGCGGATAAGCTCAACCATAATCAGGCATCGCTCAACCGGGTGTATGACAAAACGATTCGTACCATCCACGCTATTGACCCGCAACGGATGATCTTCATTGCGCCGCGACTGCGTGCCGCGCCGGAAGAGCTGCCGAACCTGAAGTTGCCGCCGCAAAGCCAGAATACCGTGCTGGCCGAATGGCATATCTTCCCGTGGGGGCCGCTGAAAAATAACGGCAAATACCCATGGACGTCAGGGACTGCAGCGGAAAAGACGGCTATTCGCGCCCGTATCAATACCGCCATTCGCTGGCAGCAGAAAACCGGTCATGTGAGTTGGGTAGGCGGCTGGTCGCCGGGAGAAACCATTAAAAATGGACCTTCTGCTGCGCAAATGGCCTTCGCCCGTTTTATGGCGTGCGAGCTGAAGAAAGCGAAGATTCCCTATGCTGTCAATGCGGATACGCAGTTCTATGATGGCGAGGAGGGAGCCTGGCGTCCGGCGCTGGAGCCGTTGCTGACGACGATGGTTGCGCCTGAATGTGATAAACCCGGCGATAAACCGGGCCATCATGCGCTTAAACCGCCTGCCCCTGATGCGACACGCGTGACGCCAGTGGAAGCCAGCATACAAAAATCAGCAGCCCCATAAGGGTCATCAACAGGCCCAGACTGGCTTGTCCGGTCTGCGGCAGCATCGCAGAGAACCACGCCAGCACACCGGAACCAATGTTCTGTAATCCCCCGACCAGCGCGCCGGCAGTGCCCGCCAGGAACGGGAAAGGTTCCATTGCGCCGCTGGTTGCCAGTGGAAACAACATCCCGGCGCCGAAGAAAAACAGCGCGGCGGGAACCAGCAGCGTCCAGACGTTCATCACGTCGAACAGGCCTGGGATCCACATCATCAAACCGGCAACCAGACAGCAGATGACCGACTGCCACATCAGCGTTGAGAAACGCTTGTTCGGGCGACCGGCGAACCAGGCGCCGAAAAACGCCGCCGGAATAGGCAGAATAAACAGGATACTGACCACCATGCTGCTTAAACCCAGCCTTGCGCCCAATAATACCCCGGAGCAGGCTTCGAAGACCGCAACGCCCGCCAGGCCGCCGATCAGCATGAGCACGTAACAGGTGAAAGAGCTGTTGCCAAACAGCGTCTTGTAACTGGCGATAAGCCGTGGACGCGGCGCGCCTGCCGGGCGCGTTTCCGGCATCCAGCGCGCCATGCTAAACGTGACGCCCGCGCACAGAATCAGCAGAAAAATATAACAAGCGCGCCAGTTCCACACGGTATCCAGCATACCGCCAATCAGCGGCGCCAGCAGCGGACTGACCAGGATCCCCATATTCAGCAAACTGTTGGCGTGACGAAGCTGCGTACCTTCATACAGGTCTCGCGGCAAGGTTCGCGCCATCACACCGCCGACGCCTGTTCCCATCCCCTGGATTGCACTGGCGATAATCAGTACCGTCAGGCTGTGGGTGGTGATGGCGACCAGCGTGGCCAGCATAAAAATAGACATCCCGGCGAGGATCACCGGACGGCGGCCAACGCGATCGGAAAGTGGGCCGTAAAACAGTTGTGACAGGCCGTAGGTCAGCAGATAGGCGGCCATCACGCTCTGCACCGCCCCTTCGCGAACGTTCAGTTCACGCGCCATATCAGCAATAGCGGGGATATAAATGGTTTGCGCCATCTGTCCAACCGCCACCAATAATACCAACATCAACAACAAATTGACGCTTCTATGCCTTTTCATTTCGCTGATAACTTTTAAAAAAGTGAAAAAATAAGAATAAGGTGCTGCACTTTCCCGTAAATGCGCGTGGAATCTACCACAACAGAAAAAGAAGGCCAGATAGTAGGCTGGAATGTTTAAGCGATGAACGGCAGGAAATGTAAACAAAAAACGGCAACAAATGTTGCCGGATTGCATCAGGTCGACCAACAGATCATGACAAGCGTAGCAAAACCGCGCCTATGGCAATACCTGCGGCTGCGACAAGACGTATCCCTGCGACCTTCTCTTTCAGCAGCAGCCAGGCGAGCAGCGCGCCAAACAGGATGGAAGTTTCACGCAGCGCAGCGACCACCGCCAACGGCGCCTGGGTCATGGCCCACAGCGCCAGTCCGTAGGAACCCATCGTGCCAATCCCGCCAAGAATACCTTTCTTCCACTGCTGTACCAGATAGCGTGACGCTTCCCGGCGTCTGGCGATCATCGCCCATGTGAGCAGGCAAGAACCGTTCAGAAAGAAGGTCCACAGCGTATAACCCAACGCGGTTTCTGATAAGCGTACCCCGGTGCCGTCGACCAGCGTGTAACCGGCAATAAAACAGGCGTTAATGAGCGCCAGAACGATCCCGCGTTGCGAGCTGCTGCGTCCGTTAAATGCCATGCCGAGAATAGCCAGGCAGATGGTGGCAATCCCCACCCAGGCAAGCGTAGAGAGACTATCGCCAAGAAACAGGACGCTGATAATCGCAACCAGCAACGGTGCGGTGCCGCGCATTAAAGGATAGGTCTGACTCATATCCGAAACCTGATAGGTTTTGGCGACAAGAACCGTGTACACCACTTGTAAGGCCGTTGAGACAGCCAAAAACGGCAGGCTGGCGGCAGAAGGCTGAGGCGCAAAGGGTAAGCAGATCAATGCCATAATCGCAGCCGAGCCGCTGACGCCGATCGCCGAGTACAGTTTATCGTTTCCAGCCTTAACAATGGCATTCCAGCTGGCATGCAGCAACGCGGCGAACAGCAAAATGCAGAAAACAGAAAGCGTCATGGCGGAATTCTTCCCTGAGAATGTCATAAAAACGTAACATATTGACGCGTGACAAGCACCTGGGAAAAGGTGAAAGGGGAGCGGAGTGTTACCCGCTCCCCTTAGGTGCGACTTGAATCTGAATTACTTAACGTATTTCAGAACGGCATCAAGTAGTTGCAGTGCTGCAACAATGAGTTTGAGGATAAGAATAGCGATATCCACGAGGCTCATACGCTCTCCTTTTGGTACAAGGAGCACGGTGCTGGCGTACCTCGCCGCTGCCTGTTGCCAGCACCTTTGTTGACATAACACAGTGTGCTCACACGGGGGTTAAGGCGCTGACGGCACCACCCGTTTCAGCCAGGACTTTGATGCGCCGGTTTACGATGCGGCCCCCGCATAACACATTGCGTACCGAAATATTATAGATAAATACTGTATAAATTAACAGTATTTTATGGACGAGACGTCAACATTAGGCCATACTCAACATCATCAAAATTCGTGCCGAAATTGCGTGTTCTTCGCAGAACGCGTATACTTTTCTCGTTGACATAACACAGTGTGCTCGGCGGCTACCAACCGCACAACGCTGAAAAGAACCTCGCTCCGGCGGGGTTTTTTGTTTTTCATCATCACATAGCGAAATGTGATCTTTGACGCATTTTTGTGCAGATGAAAATTTTTCCATTGTCACGCTGAAAAACCTGTGTTTGTATAAATCCAGTTAATCAACAAACAGACAGGTCCCTAATGAACCCTTCCATGCTGACTGCGACCCTACTAAAAACTGCGCCATCTCGCGCAGCGGTCGTCGTGCGTGTGGTGGTGGTCGTCGGCAATGCGCCGTAGGGTCCGGATCAACACACGATTCCAAAACCCCGCCGGCGCAAACCGGGCGGGGTTTTTCGTTTAAGAGACCTGCCCGGAGCAACGGCCCAGAATAAAAGGACTGGAGCATGGCAAGTTCGGGCATAACATCCAAGCGTACGCGTTTTACGGGCGCAGAATTCATCGTTCATTTCCTGGAACGTCAGGGAATCCAGGTAGTCACCGGTATCCCTGGCGGATCGATCCTTCCCGTCTATGACGCGTTAAGCCAAAGCACGAAAATCCGTCATATCCTGGCGCGCCACGAGCAGGGTGCGGGGTTTATCGCGCAAGGCATGGCGCGAACCGATGGTAAACCCGCCGTGTGTATGGCTTGTAGCGGGCCGGGCGCCACCAACCTGGTTACCGCGATTGCCGATGCTCGTCTGGATTCCATCCCGCTGGTGTGTATCACCGGGCAGGTTCCGGCCTCGATGATCGGTACCGACGCCTTCCAGGAAGTCGACACCTACGGTATTTCTATCCCCATCACCAAACACAACTATCTGGTCCGCCATATCAATGAATTACCGCAGGTCATGAGCGATGCGTTCCGCATTGCGCAGTCCGGACGTCCAGGCCCGGTGTGGATAGACATTCCTAAGGATATTCAAACCGCCGTATTTGACATTGAAGAGATGCCGGAACCCGCGCAGAAAATGGCGGCGCCGGCGTTCAGTCAGGACAGCATTCGCGATGCCGCGGCCATGATTAATGCCGCACAGCGTCCGGTGCTGTACCTCGGCGGCGGCGTGATTAACGCGCCCGCACGCGTGCGTGAACTGGCCGAAAAAGCCATGCTGCCTACCACCATGACCTTGATGGCGCTGGGCATGCTGCCAAAGGCGCATCCGCTGTCGTTAGGCATGCTGGGTATGCACGGCGCGCGCAGCACCAACTTTATTCTGCAAGAAGCGGACTTACTGATTGTTCTGGGCGCACGTTTTGATGACCGGGCGATTGGTAAAACCGAACAGTTCTGCCCGAACGCCAAAATCATCCACGTGGATATCGATCGTGCGGAGCTGGGTAAAATCAAACAGCCGCATGTCGCGATTCAGGCGGATGTCGATGAGGTTCTGGCGCAACTGATCCCACTGGTTGCAGCCCAGCCGCGAGAGGCATGGCATCAGATGGTGGCCGATTTACAACGTGAGTTTCCTTGCGCTATTCCGCAGGAAAGCGACCCGCTCAGTCACTATGGGCTGATCAACGCTGTGGCGGCTTGCGTGGATGACAGCGCCATTATCACCACCGACGTCGGCCAGCATCAGATGTGGGCGGCGCAGGCTTATCCGCTGAACCGTCCGCGCCAGTGGCTGACCTCTGGTGGTCTGGGCACCATGGGATTTGGTCTGCCGGCGGCCATTGGCGCGGCGCTGGCGAACCCGGATAAAAAAGTCCTGTGCTTCTCTGGCGACGGTAGCCTGATGATGAATATTCAGGAAATGGCGACGGCCAGCGAAAATCAGCTGGATATTAAAATCATTCTGATGAATAACGAAGCGCTGGGTCTGGTACATCAGCAGCAGAGCCTGTTCTATAAGCAGGGTGTTTTTGCCGCGACCTATCCGGGGATGATTAACTTTATGCAGATCGCAGCCGGATTTGGTCTGGAAACTTGTGATTTAAATAACGAAGCGGATCCACAGGCAGCGTTGCAGGAAATGATTAATCGTCCTGGACCTGCGCTGATCCACGTGCGTATCGACGCGGAAGAAAAAGTGTACCCGATGGTGCCGCCGGGCGCGGCAAACACTGAAATGGTGGGGGAATAAGCCATGCAACAGCAGACTCATGACAACGTAATCCTGGAACTCACCGTACGCAACCATCCGGGCGTAATGACCCACGTCTGCGGGCTGTTTGCCCGCCGCGCGTTCAACGTGGAAGGTATTCTTTGCCTACCGATCCAGGACAGCGATAAGAGCCGTATCTGGCTACTGGTCAACGACGATCAGCGTCTGGAACAGATGATAAGCCAGATCGACAAACTGGAAGATGTGGTGAAAGTCGCCCGAAACCAGTCAGACCCGTCGATGTTTAATAAAATCTCCGTCTTCTTCGAGTGAGTTAGTCGCCGTCTGAATCCGGGGTAATCACTTTGACAGAGCCGTTCCGGCAGTGGGTTGCGTAATCTGCCGGTAACGGACGGTCGCTTATCAGTACGTCAAAGGTGGAGAGTGGACCAATGCTGGCGGGGGCGACCTCATCGAACAGGGCGTGGCGCGTCAGCAGAATTTTACGTAATCCGCGTTCCATCGCTTTGCGTTTTGTGGCCAGATCGTCCGGATTGAACCAGCTAACGCCGAAATGCTCATGGATTCCGCTGGCGGAGATAAAGACTTTCCGTGGGTTGAGTGCATCCAGCGGGGAGGGATTGCTGGTGTCGTAAAAGGCGTCACTTTTCGCCCGGTAGGTTCCCCCGCAAAGAATCGCTGTGGCGTTGGGTTTTTCATTTAGCGCTACAAACACCCGATGCGAGTAGCAAATCCCGGTAAAGGAAATATCGTCCGGGATCATGCTGACCACCAACGGCATTTCCGCACCATTATCAAAAAAGACCAGATCATTTTCACTCACCAGTCCCGCTGCCAGAATGGCAACCGGTAAATCGTCGCGGTGATACTGCTTTTGCGCGGGGAGTGGCGCGTTAACGATGGTAGCAGGTTTGTTCACCATCACAATGTAACCACCGAGCAGCGTGAGGGGTAACGGCTCGTCATCCTGACTGAGATCCCGACGAATAGTCATCACAGAAACTTCCAGCATTCGTGCCGCCTCTTTCAGATGGATTCGGTCGGTCTTCTTCAACAATTCCATCAGACGTCGAATACGTTCTTTCTGCTTGGTTTCCATGTGCTTCTCCACGAATCATATTTCCATGTTCCTTCAGTAACATTTTTGTGTTTCTGAGAACATGACATTGCCGCATTACTATACGTCTGACTATTCGGAAATAAAAGCGTGTTTTTTCACGTTTTATTGATTATATCCAGTTAACTTTCAGTCAATTGTAAGCAACTTCATCATTTTTAGTGTGATCGGATAGCAACATTTAGCGTAATAAATAAACAATAAAATGATCTTCCAATCGCGATCCTAGTCACAAATGATACAAAAGTAACATGATAATGTTATTTTAATATCATTGTTGTGTGATTGTTTCTGAGAGGTAGTAAAATGGATATCGCGGTTATTGGCTCCAACATGGTGGATCTCATCACCTACATCAACCAGATGCCCCAAGAAGGGGAAACGCTGGAAGCGCCGGCGTTCAAAATTGGCTGCGGGGGTAAAGGCGCAAATCAGGCCGTTGCGGCCGCTAAGCTCAATTCCAAAGTGCTGATGCTGACAAAAGTCGGTGATGATATTTTTGCGGATAACACTATTCGTAATCTCGAATCCTGGGGAATTAATACCACCTATGTCGAAAAGGTACCCTGCACCAGCAGCGGTGTCGCACCGATCTTTGTTAATGCCAACTCCAGCAACAGCATTCTGATTATTAAAGGAGCGAACAAATTTCTCTCCCCGGAAGATATCGATCGTGCGGCGGAAGATCTAAAAAAATGTCAGCTTATTATCCTGCAACTGGAAGTGCAGCTGGAAACTGTTTATCACGCGATTGAATTCGGCAAAAAGCACGGTATTGAAGTGTTACTAAATCCCGCCCCTGCATTACGGGAATTAGATATGTCTTATGCCTGTAAATGTGATTTTTTCGTGCCGAATGAAACCGAGCTGGAAATATTAACCGGTATGTCAGTAGATACCTATGACCATATTCGCGCAGCAGCACGTTCTCTGGTTGATAAAGGTCTGAACAATATTATCGTCACCATGGGTGAGAAAGGTGCGTTGTGGATGACGCGTGACCAGGAAGTCCATGTTCCGGCGTTTAGAGTGAACGCTGTCGATACCAGTGGCGCAGGCGACGCTTTCATCGGTTGTTTTGCTCACTATTACGTTCAAAGCGGTGATGTGGAAACCGCCATGAAAAAAGCCGCTCTCTTCGCTGCTTTCAGCGTTACCGGGAAAGGAACTCAATCATCTTATCCAAGCATCGAACAATTTAATGAGTTTCTTACCTTAAACGAATAATACTCCTGCACTGTAAAAGGTAGCACTATGAACGATAAAAACATCATTCAGATGCCTGACGGCTATTTGAATAAGACCCCTCTGTTCCAGTTTATTTTGTTATCCTGTTTATTCCCGTTATGGGGATGCGCAGCCGCATTAAATGATATTCTGATTACGCAATTCAAAAGTGTATTTTCACTCAGTAACTTTGCCTCGGCATTAGTTCAGAGTGCCTTTTATGGCGGCTATTTTTTAATTGCGATCCCGGCATCTCTGGTGATTAAAAAAACCAGTTATAAAATCGCCATCTTAATGGGGCTGACCCTTTATATCGTTGGGTGTACGCTCTTTTTCCCGGCATCGCACATGGCCACCTACACCATGTTCCTTGCGGCGATTTTCGCGATTGCGATTGGCCTGAGTTTCCTGGAAACGGCAGCCAACACCTACAGCTCAATGATAGGCCCAAAAGCCTATGCGACCTTACGCCTGAACATCAGCCAGACCTTTTATCCTATTGGCGCAGCGGCTGGTATTCTGCTGGGTAAATATCTGGTCTTCTCTGAAGGCGAAAGCCTGGAAAAACAGATGGCCGGGATGAACGCCGAGCAGATCCATAACTTTAAAGTGATGATGCTGGAAAATACTCTTGAGCCATACAAGTACATGATTATGGTGCTGGTTGTGGTGATGGTGTTATTCCTGCTGACCCGCTTCCCGACCTGTAAAGTCGCGCAAACCACGAGTCGTAAACGCCCGTCAGCGATGGATACACTGCGTTATCTGGCCAGCAATGCCCGTTTCCGTCGTGGAATTGTGGCGCAATTTCTTTATGTGGGGATGCAGGTCGCGGTGTGGTCATTCACCATCCGTCTGGCCCTGGAATTAGGTGATATCAACGAGCGCGACGCCTCAACCTTCATGGTCTATAGCTTCGCCTGCTTCTTTATCGGTAAGTTTATCGCCAACATTTTGATGACACGCTTCAATCCGGAAAAAGTGCTGATTCTCTATTCCATCATTGGTGCCCTGTTCCTCATCTATGTTGCACTGGCGCCAAGTTTCAGCGCTGTGTATGTCGCAGTGCTGGTAAGTGTCCTGTTTGGACCCTGCTGGGCGACAATCTATGCTGGTACGCTTGATACCGTGGATAACGAACATACCGAAATGGCAGGTGCCGTCATTGTTATGGCGATTGTCGGCGCGGCGGTGGTTCCGGCGATTCAGGGCTATGTGGCTGATATGTTCCATTCATTGCAACTTTCGTTCCTGGTTTCCATGCTCTGCTTCGTGTACGTCGGTATCTACTTCTGGCGTGAAAGCAAAGTGCGCAACAACCTGGCAGAAGCGACAGTTTCCTGAGGAGAGCGATCATGACAACACGTATAACGCTGTGGCGAGAACTCTTTGCAGAGCATCCGCGAATCTTACTGAAGAATAGCGACTTCACGGTTACCGCATTTCGTTACGCCAGCGGAGTGGAAGGGCTGAAGGTAGAAAACAGTCGTGGACATCTCGTTATTCTGCCCTGGATGGGGCAAATGATCTGGGATGCTCAGTTTGATGGCCATGACCTGACCATGCGTAACATGTTCAGTCAGCCGAAACCGGCGGCGGAAGTGGTGGCGACCTACGGCTGTTTTGCCTTCCACTCAGGTCTGTTGGCTAATGGTTGCCCATCGCCAGAAGATTCACATCCTTTGCACGGTGAAATGGCTTGTGCCGCGATGGATGAAGCCTGGCTGGAGCTGGAGGGTGAGAATTTGCGCGTGGGTGGACGCTATGAGTATGTGATGGGGTTCGGTCATCATTATCAGGCGCATCCTGCGGATGTAATGCACAAAGCGAGCGCGCTGTTTGATATTCAGATGGCGGTTACCAACCTCGCCTCAGTGGCAATGCCGTTGCAGTACATGTGCCATATGAACTATGCCTACGTACCGGAAGCCTCCTTCAGCCAGAATATTCCGGATGAGGCCATGAAGCTGCGTGAGTCGATACCCGCGCATGTTAAGCCGACTGAGCAATGGCTGGCGTTTAATCAGCGGATTGTGCAGGGCGAGGCTTCTCTGGCGCGGCTCAATGAACCCCATTTTTACGATCCGGAAATTGTCTTCTTTGCTGACCAACTGGACAGATACACAGATAAGCCGGAATTTAGCATGATCGCACCAGATGGCACCACGTTCGTTACACGCTTCTCCAGCGCGGAGCTGAATTATGTGACGCGATGGATCCTGTATAACGGCGATCAACAGGTTGCGGCATTCGCCTTGCCTGCAACCTGTCGACCCGAAGGATTCCTGGCGGCACAACGCAATGGCACCTTGATTGAAATAGAACCGCAGCACACCCGGACATTTACCGTCACGACAGGCATAGCCTGATCGCTCAAGGCTTGAACACCAAAGCGCTTATCGTTAAGGTAAGCGTTTTTGCCGGATGGCGGCATAAATGCCTTATCCGGCCTACCTGCCCGTAGGCCTGATAAGCGCAGCGCCATCAGGCGTTTCCCGGCCCCAGGACAAACCCATGATCACCATCGCCCTTATCGACGACCACACTATCGTCCGCTCCGGCTTTGCCCAACTGCTGGGGCTGGAAGCTGATTTGCAGGTTGTGGCGGAATTTGGCTCCGGGCGCGAGGCGCTGGCCGGTTTACCGGGGCGCGGCGTGCAGGTGTGTATTTGCGATATCTCGATGCCCGATATCTCGGGCCTGGAGCTACTCAGCCAACTGCCAAAAGGGATGGCGATCATCATGCTCTCCGTCCACGACAGCCCGGCACTGGTCGAGCAGGCACTCAACGCAGGCGCGCGTGGCTTTCTTTCAAAACGCTGTAGCCCGGATGAACTGATTGCCGCCGTGCATACCGTGGCGACCGGCGGTTGCTATTTGACGCCGGACATCGCCGTCAAGCTGGCGGCCGGGCGTCAGGATCCGTTGACCAAACGTGAGCGTCAGGTGGCGGAGAAGCTGGCGCAAGGGATGGCGGTGAAAGAGATTGCCGCCGAGCTGGGGCTGTCGCCGAAAACGGTGCACGTTCATCGCGCCAACCTGATGGAAAAGCTGAACGTCAGCAACGATGTTGAACTGGCGCGCCGGATGTTTGACGGCTGGCAATGAACGCACTTTTCTCTCGGTTGATTACCGTTGTCGCCTGTTTCTTTATTTTTTCCGCCGCGTGGTTTTGCCTGTGGAGCATCAGCCTGCATCTGGTCGAACGTCCGGAGCTGGCGGTACTGCTGTTTCCGTTTGGCCTGCGTCTGGGATTAATGCTGCAATGTCCGCGCGGTTACTGGCCGGTGCTGCTGGGCGCGGAATGGCTGTTGATGTACTGGCTGGCGCAGGAGGTGGCGCTGGCTCATTTGCCACTTTTGATGATCGGAAGCGCCCTCACGCTACTCCCGGTGATGCTGATTTCGCGATACCGCCATCAACGCGACTGGCGCACGTTGCTGTTGCAGGGCGCAGCGCTGACGGCGGCGGCGCTGCTGCAATCGCTGCCGTGGTTGGGGCAGGGGGAGGAAGCGTGGAATGCGCTGTTACTGACCCTGACCGGCGGATTAACGCTGGCGCCGATCTGCCTGGTGTTCTGGCACTACCTCACCAGCACCACCTGGCTGCCGCTCGGCCCGGCGCTGGTGTCGCAGCCGGTGAACTGGCGCGGGCGACATCTGGTCTGGTATCTGCTGCTGTTCACCGTCAGCCTGTGGCTACAGCTCGGTTTGCCCGCTGAGCTTTCGCGCTTTACGCCGTTTTGTCTCGCTTTACCGATTATTGCGCTCGCCTGGCATTACGGCTGGCAAGGCGCGCTGATTGCGACGTTGATGAACGCCATCGCGCTGATTGCCAGCCAGACCTGGCACGATCACCCGGTCGATTTACTGCTCTCGCTGTTGGTGCAAAGCCTGACCGGCCTGCTGCTTGGCGCGGGTATTCAGCGGCTGCGTGAGCTTAACCAGTCGCTGCAAAACGAGCTGGCGCGTAATCATCGGCTGGCGGAACGTCTGCTGGAGACCGAAGAGAGCGTGCGCCGCGACGTGGCGCGCGAGCTGCACGACGATATCGGCCAGACCATCACCGCCATTCGCACGCAGGCGGGTATCGTACAGCGCCTGGCCCCCGAGAACGCGGGCGTTAAGCAAAGCGGGGCGCATATCGAGCAGTTGTCTCTGGGCGTGTACGATTCGGTGCGCCGCCTGCTGGGTCGCCTGCGACCGCGCCAGCTGGACGATCTCACGCTGGAACAGGCCATCCGTTCATTGATGCGCGAAATGGAGCTGGAAAGTCGCGGTATCGTCAGCCATCTTGACTGGCGAATTGATGAGTCATTGCTGAGCGAAAGCCAGCGCGTGACGCTGTTTCGCGTCTGTCAGGAAGGGCTGAACAACATTGTGAAGCACGCCAACGCCAGCGCGGTGACGCTCCAGGGCTGGCAGCAGGATGAGCGGCTGATGCTGGTGATGGAAGACGACGGCAGCGGTCTGCCGCCGGGGTCGAACCCGCAGGGTTTCGGCCTCACCGGTATGCGCGAGCGGGTGACGGCGCTCGGCGGTTCACTCACGATTTCCTGTATGCACGGTACGCGCGTCAGCGTGTCGCTGCCCCAGCGCTACGCCTAAGGAACGGCCATGTTTCAGTTTTTAAAAGCTCCGGCCAGCGCGCCGCTTATCACCGACAAGCAGGAAGTGGACGCCCGCTACCGTTACTGGCGGCGGCATATCCTGCTGACTATCTGGCTCGGCTACGCGCTGTTTTATTTCACGCGCAAAAGCTTTAACGCCGCGGTGCCGGAAATTATCACCAGCGGCGTGCTGACCCGCAGCGATATTGGCCTGCTGGCGACGCTGTTTTACATCACTTACGGGCTGTCGAAATTTGTCTCCGGCATTGTTAGCGATCGCTCCAACGCCCGCTATTTTATGGGCATTGGGCTTATCGCCACCGGCGTGGTTAACATCCTGTTCGGCTTCTCAACCTCGGTCTGGGCCTTTGCCGTACTGTGGGCGCTGAACGCCTTCTTCCAGGGCTGGGGCGCGCCAGTGTGCGCCCGTCTGCTCACCGCGTGGTATTCGCGCAACGAGCGCGGCGGCTGGTGGGCAATCTGGAACACCGCGCACAACGTCGGCGGCGCGCTGATTCCGATCGTCATGGCGGCGGCAGCGCTGCATTACGGCTGGCGCGCCGGGATGATGATTGCCGGTACGCTGGCGATCGTGGTGGGCGTTTTTCTTTGCTGGCGGCTGCGCGACAGGCCGCAGGCGATTGGTCTGCCGCCGATTGGCGACTGGCGGCACGATGAGCTGGAAATTGCCCAGCAGCAGGAGGGCGCGGGGTTAACTCGTAAAGAGATCCTCACCAAATATGTGTTGCTCAATCCATATATTTGGCTGTTGTCGCTGTGCTATGTGCTGGTGTACGTGGTACGCGCGGCGATCAACGACTGGGGCAATCTGTATATGTCGGAGACGCTCGGCGTCGATTTGGTCACCGCCAACACCGCCGTCACCATGTTTGAACTGGGCGGGTTTATCGGCGCGCTGGTGGCGGGCTGGGGCTCGGACAAGCTATTCAACGGCAATCGTGGGCCGATGAACCTGATTTTCGCCGCCGGGATTCTGCTTTCGGTCGGCTCGCTGTGGTTGATGCCATTCGCCAGCTACGTGATGCAGGCGGCGTGCTTCTTCACCACCGGCTTCTTCGTCTTTGGCCCGCAGATGCTGATTGGCATGGCGGCGGCGGAGTGCTCGCACAAGGAGGCGGCGGGCGCAGCGACCGGCTTTGTCGGCCTGTTTGCTTATCTGGGGGCATCGCTCTCCGGCTGGCCGTTGGCGAAAGTGATGGAGGTCTGGCATTGGAGCGGATTCTTTGTGGTGATCGCCATCGCGGCCGGCATCTCAGCACTGCTGTTGCTGCCGTTCTTAAACGCCCAGGCACCGCGCGATCTTAACGAAGCGTGATGCACCTCACCTTTTTGCCCCGAGTGGGGCAAAACTAAGAAATATTCCCGGTTTCACCTGGACGCTGTCTCAGGCGTGTCTCCCGGCTGATTTTTACAATGCCTGCCATTCGCAGGTAAAAAAATCAGCTCGGGAGTGTCAAATGCTGGCCTTTCTCAACCAGGTGCGCAAGCCGACCCTGGATCTGCCGCTCGATGTGCGGCGCAAAATGTGGTTCAAACCGTTCATGCAGTCCTATCTGGTGGTCTTTATCGGCTATCTGACCATGTACTTGATCCGCAAGAACTTCAACATCGCGCAGAACGACATGATCTCCACCTACGGGCTGAGCATGACGCAGTTGGGGATGATTGGCCTCGGCTTCTCCATCACCTATGGCGTGGGTAAAACCGTGGTTTCCTACTACGCGGACGGCAAAAATACCAAGCAGTTCCTGCCGTTTATGCTGATCCTCTCCGCCATCTGTATGCTCGGCTTCAGCGCCAGCATGGGCGCGGGGTCAACCAGCCTGTTCCTGATGATCGCCTTCTACGCGCTGAGCGGTTTCTTCCAGAGCACCGGCGGCTCGTGCAGCTATTCCACCATCACCAAGTGGACGCCACGCCGTAAGCGCGGTTCCTACCTCGGCATGTGGAATATTTCCCACAACCTCGGCGGTGCGGGTGCGGCGGGCGTCGCGCTGTTCGGCGCGAATTACCTGTTCGATGGCCACGTCATCGGTATGTTTATCTTCCCGTCGATTATTGCCTTGATTGTCGGTTTTATCGGCCTGCGCTACGGCAGCGACTCCCCGGAATCTTATGGCCTCGGTAAAGCCGAAGAGTTGTTCGGCGAGGAGATCAGCGAAGAGGACAAAGAGACCGAAGAAAACGAGATGACCAAATGGCAGATCTTTGTTGAGTACGTGCTGAAAAACAAAGTGATCTGGCTGCTGTGCTTCTCCAACATCTTCCTGTACGTGGTGCGTATCGGTATTGACCAGTGGTCCACCGTCTACGCCTTCCAGGAGCTAAAACTCTCCAAAGAGGTGGCAATTCAGGGCTTTACCCTGTTCGAAGTGGGCGCGCTGGTCGGCACGCTGCTGTGGGGCTGGCTCTCCGATCTCGCTAACGGTCGTCGTGCGCTGGTGGCCTGCGTGGCGCTGGCACTCATCATCGCGACGCTGGGTGTTTACCAGCACGCCAGCAACCAGTACGTCTATCTGGCTTCGCTGTTTGCGCTCGGCTTCCTGGTGTTTGGCCCGCAGTTGTTAATCGGCGTGGCCGCCGTCGGATTTGTGCCGAAAAAAGCGATCGGCGCGGCCGACGGGATTAAAGGCACCTTCGCCTACCTGATTGGCGACAGCTTCGCCAAGCTGGGGCTCGGGATGATTGCCGACGGCACGCCGATTTTCGGTCTCACCGGCTGGGCGGGCACCTTTGCCGCGCTGGATACCGCCGCCATCGGCTGTATCTGCCTGATGGCCATCGTGGCCGTGTTTGAAGAACGTAAAATTCGCCGTGAGAAAAAGATTCAACAATTGAAAGTTGCTTGAGTTAAGTGTGCATTGGTAACTTTTGCCCGCCTTAATGGCGGGCTTTTTTATGCCTGAGACTGACAGAAAGTATTATAAGCCTCGATAAATGCCTTCGCATTTGCGGCTGTTTGATGGATAGATTGTCCGGCACGATACAGATCGCTGCCTAAGCCGGCACCGAAACAACCTGCCTTCAGGTAATGGGACAAATTGTCTGGCCTAATTCCGCCAACGGCATACAAAGGGACTTGAGGAGGCAAAACGGCTTTTAATGCCCGGATGTAATTCGGTCCCAGTTCCCCCGCAGGGAAAATTTTCAATCCGTCCGCACCATGCCGGAATGCAACAAATGCTTCGCTGACTGTTTGGCAGCCGATGCAGGTGGTCATTTTGGCCGCTCGCGCAGTATCAATTACTTCCGGATCGGTGTTGGGCGTAAGGATAAATGCACATCCCAGCGAAGAGAGTGTGCTGACATCACTGACATTAGTGACCGTTCCGGCACCGATTTTTACTGTATGACCATAATGTTCCACGGCAAGAGCAATACTACGTTGCCAGTCTGGCGAATTCAGCGGTATTTCTATTGTGCTGAATCCGGCTGTGATAAGTGCATCAATATGGGCCAGCACTTCATCGGGCTTCACCCCACGTAAAATTGCGACCAAAGGGTTACGACTATTCATTTAAAAGTCTCCTGATGCCATTAATAAATGCTTTTTCACCGTTACACAGCCGACAGCGATAACCGAAATGATGAAACAGGCTTTGATAGCGGCTGAGCAAATCGTCATTGCCCACCAGAATGACTTCTTCTTCAGTGTTAATGGCATAGTGCTGTAGCATTTGTGCTATTTCATGGCCAATCAATAACCCTGACAGAGATTCGTAAAGCGTATCGGGTAACAACGCATGGGTGAGTATTCTGGCTCTCAGATCAAATAGGCTGCGGGATAAACATGTTTCCTGCCAGCCGCGTTCGGCTCCTGCTAAAAAAGCCTGTTCGTTCTTGTTTTGTTCCTCGGCGTTTTTCCCAACGATGGAGTAGTGTGAAAGTAAGTGGAAAAACTCGCCGGTCATGACGGTTTGAAAATCGCAGACGTTACTCTCTTGTACCTGCACCCATTTGCTGTGTGTTCCCGGGAATACGTACCAGTTCTCATCAGCTAAGGCGCCAAAAAGCTGAGTTTCCTCTCCACGCATGACGTTGTAGTTTTCCGGCCCGGCAATTTGCAGGCCAGGAACGATGAAAGTGGGAAAAGGGCCCGCATCTTCAACCTTTGTTAGATGCTGTGATAATGTACTTAACGGGGTTGGACAGCGTAAATAGTGGCTATCTACCCACCCGATATTACTGCCCACCATTCCGCTCATTATGACGGTTGTATCTGTGTTTAATGGCCGCGGACACAAACTGAGCAGTGTTAACCAGGTGTCTTTGAATACACCTGGTTGATGTTTGAGTACCCCATTCTGACTGACGTGTTGCCAGACACATTGATTCTGTTGATAGACCCAAATGCGCAGGTTGCTTGAGCCCCAGTCTACGGCAATGAAATTCTCTGAATTGAACATACATCGTTCCTGATGTTGAAAGATGGCCCGTAAACGGGCCAGATTCAGGCGGATTACTCGTCAGTAATGACCATTTTTTTATCAAAGTTGATCAGCAGCGAGCAGATGAGATAACCCACAGCAGCCAGCGCAAAGAACATCATCGCTGCGTAATAGTTCCCCGTGGATTGCACCAGGAAACCGATAAAAATAGGCAGGATGGCTGCAAACAAATTACTGGTGAAGTTCATGGTTCCGCAAATGGTGCCTGCAACTGATTGTGCGCCCAGTAGTCCGGGTATTGACCAGTAAACGCTGGCCCATCGCAGGGGAAAAAGGGCAATAGTGAGCAAGGTAATTGCGACGGCTGGCGTCGAGCTTTGTGCGCAAAGGAAAATACCAACACCAGCGGTGGTAGCCGAAATCGCCAACATCGTATGCATAACGCGGCTTGTTTTTGCTCCTTTGCTGCGCCATTTATCCATAATGTAGCCGCCAGTCAGTTGGCCGACAAAACACAGCAGGAAGATCAGCGCCATTGCTCCGCCCATCGATTTGATATCAAAACCGTAGGTGGCCTGGAAATAGAGCGGTAGCCATGTCATCAGGCCATAGAACACGAAGCTATAGCAGACCCAGCCACAGATAAGTGCAATCACATTACGTTGTTTCAGGTAAGGTTTGATATCGGCCAGACGGTATTTCTTGCTACTGGTTTCAGCACCGTTTGCCGCAACAATATGGTCTAGTTCAGCTTTATTGATGCTGGGGTGTTCTGATGGATAAGTGCGGATGTACCACCAGGCCAGTAAACCGACAATCATTGTTCCCACACCAGCCACCACGAATGCCATACGCCATGAGTCGAAAAAGGCAATAAGTCCGGCGATGATCACCGCACCCAGCGCCGTACCCAATGGAGCGCCGCCATCAAGTAGCATCGAACCACGTCCGCGTTCGGTTGGCGTTAACCATGTGCCCATTAACTTCGCGCCGGCGGGCATGATTGGAGATTCAGTGACGCCTAACCCCAGACGAGAAAGTGAAAGGGTGAAAATAGAGTGACACAGAGCCGCAACGGCTTGAAATGCTCCCCATAAGATAGTGGCCAGCGCAATGATATGTCTGGCTTTGAATTTATCAGCAATGACCCCACTGGGGATTTGCATTAATGCATAAGCCCAGAAAAAGGCACTATGAATCACACCAACAACGCGAGTATCGGTAATACCAAATTCATCTGTAATATAAGGCATGGCAATAGAAAGAGAGGTGCGGTCAATATAGTTAATAGCACCTAATAAGAGCATAATAATAAATATGCGCCACCTTACTGTTGTTGCCTTTAACTTTTCTTCTTCAGTATTTACGTTAACAATAGACATAAGGGCTCCTTGCCATACTCATAATGAGTATGGCGGTACGAGGTATTATTATCTTGTGGAGTGTTACATTATGGAGCCAACAGTCCAGGGGACGAATTCTTGACTGCCATAGCCAAATTCCTCACTCTTCGTTTTTTTACCTGATGCCATCTCAAGGATCATCTGGTAGATACGTTCACCGACTTCTGCAATGGATTCTTCCCCCTCGACAATGGTTCCGCAATTAATATCCATATCCTCCTGTTGGCGTTGCCAAAGCGCATTATTGGTAGCCAGCTTCAAGCTTGGGGGTGGCTTGGAACCAAAGGCAGAACCTCGGCCTGTGGTGAAACACAGAAGATTTGCTCCTCCGGCGATTTGCCCCGTGACGGCAATAGGGTCATATCCAGGGGTATCCATAAAGACAAAACCCTTCGCGGTTACCGGTTCAGCATACTCATACACTTCTGTCAGATTGGTTGTACCCGCTTTAGCAATACCACCAAGTGATTTTTCCAGAATTGTCGTCAGCCCGCCGACTTTGTTACCCGCCGAAGGGTTGTTGTTCATTTCGCTTCCAGTGCGGCGACAATACTCTTCCCACCAGTGAATGCGGGCAATGAGTTTTTCACCTATCTCGCGGGAAACGGCACGGCGGGTAAGAAGATGTTCGGCTCCATAAATTTCGGAGGTTTCAGATAAAATCGCTGTTCCGCCTTGTTGCACCAGTTTATCTACCGCATAGCCCAGAGCTGGATTGGCTGAGATCCCGGAATAGCTGTCGGAACCGCCACATTCGAGCGCGAGTATGATTTCTGATGCAGGGATAGGTTGACGTGTTACCTGGTTAGCAACGGGCAACATTTGGTTAACCAGGGAAATTCCTTTCTCAATGGCGTGACGTGTACCGCCCACATCCTGAATGGTATAACTGTGCATCATTGGGCCATCGGCTAGTCCATGGGCATTCATCATGTCTTGAATTTGACTGGATTCGCATCCCAGTCCAACGATGATTACGCCGGCAAAGTTGGCATGGGTGGCATAACCGGCCATCGTACGTCTCATGACGTCCATTGATTCACTTTTAGAGCCAATAGCACAGCCAAAACTTTGTGGTAATGACACCACGCCATCAACATTCGGGTAATCTGCAAGACCCTGCAGACGGAAGTGATCCTCAATAGCTCTTACGACCGTGGCACTACAGTTTACGGAGCTTAAAATACCGATGTAATTACGTGTAGCTGCACGGCCATCGGCGCGGCGGATACCCATAAATGTATCCTGTTGAGGGGCTGGAGAAGGTGAATGGCAATCTTCACCCCAGGCATAGTCGCGTTCAAAGTCACCCATTCCCAAATTATGCATGTGGATGTGTTCGCCAGGCTTAATGGGCTGAGTTGCGAAGCCAATAATTTGCCCATAACGTCTGACCGCATCGCCAACCTTCAGTGCATGCAGGGCGATTTTATGCCCTGCGGGAATATCACTGAGTACAGTAATGTGCTCTTCTTCAAGCCGGGTGCCTGCGGGGACAGCCTGCCTTGCGATAACCACATCATCTTTGGGATTCAATTTTAATACAGGGTTGATGTTCATTATCTTTGCTCTCATGCTGGTTTATACCGTAATACGGGATAATATATTTTTAACCTGTTCTCTTTTTTCTTCATTTAACGGTAATGCTGGCGGGACAACTGCAGTTGATATATCCACGCCACTTAATTTAATGGCGGTCTTGATAACGGCAAAGAAAGGTTGTTCTAAGGCATATAAAGGTGATAATCCGGCAAGTTGTTGTTGAAGTGCTTTGGCGGTAGCGAGATCGTTCTGCTGAATCGCCTGATAAATTCCGCGTGTAATATGAGGCGCAAAGTTAAATGTTGCCGGAATGCCGCCATGTCCACCGAGTAATAATGTATCAAGTAAATATTCGTCATAGCCGCTAAAAATGATAAAATCTGGGCGGAAACTGTGAACCTGATTGATAACTTCCCTGGTGTGGCTAATGTTATCAATTGTATCTTTAATGCCAACGATATTTGGTACTTCGCGGGCAAGGCGAGTGATGACATTTATACCAATATCCTGGCCAGTTAGTTCTGGAAAATTATATAAGAAGACGGGAATGCTTAGCGCTTCAGCAATTCGTTTGTAATGCGTAAAGCGGGCCTCATCGCTGAGTTTTGCATAATAAGGATTGACTACCAGTACTCCTTTTGCGCCCGCGTTTTCAGCATGCCTTCCAAGTTGGATAGTTTCCGCTGTGCTGGCGCAGGCGATACCAATAAGAACAGGAACTCTACCGGCAACATGCTGCAGGCTAAACTCTGCAATTTGCTTTCTTTGTTCGGACGAGAAATGGGAAAATTCGCCGCCACTGCCCAGAATGAGCATTCCGTCGGCACCATTGCTAATCACATGGTCAATCATTACTGCCATTCCAGCGCGATCCAATTCCCCGCTTTCGTCAACGATAGTCGGTACTGGCGGGAAGATGCCCTTAAAAATGTTCAACATTGCCACTCCTTTAGTTCTGCATATGGAACCCATGTTCTGTATATTGAAGTTAGTACAGCAAATATCCAAATCGTTCGTCAACGTTTTTTGCAGAACAAATGAACAACTGTGAGATGGATCGGGTTTGTGGGTATAAAATTTAGGTAATAGAGCCCAGTTTGCGTATGTGCAAAAAAGCCGCATTCCTGAGAAAAGTGATTGCGGTATACTGTGCAGAGTCTATGAATAAAAAAGATTAATAGCGCATGAACCAAGACATTACGACCTCTGTTCCCGCATTGGATAAGACAGTAAAAATCTGTAATTATCTTTTTAACTCCCCAGGAGCGACCTTCAGTCAGATTCAGCAGGATCTGGCATTACCAAAAAGCAGCACGTCTTCCCTGCTAAATGCACTGGTTGCGCATCATCTTTTGCGCCTGGAAAAGGGACGTTTCTTTTTGGGCTTGAAGCTGTACGAATGGGGAAATCGTTCGTTGGAACAATTTGATATTCGTAATGCGGCACTTCCTGTTTTGGAAAAACTGCGTCAGCAAACGGACCTGACCTGTCACTTAGGTATATTGGATGAAGTCGCGCCAATTTATCTTATGAAGCTGGAGAATACCCAGCCGATTGGCATTCGGACCTGGGTCGGTAAAAAATTACCGATGCACAGCTCCGGTGTGGGCAAAGCGCTTTGTGCCTGGCTGCCGCAAGATAAAATTGATGAGCTGTTGCCTGATGAAGTGTTGCCACGGTATACCGAAACCACCATTACCAGCAAAAAAGCATTAATGAAGGAATTTGCCAGAATCCGCGAGCAAGGCTGGGTCTTTGATAACGCCGAAGACTCCCCTGGCATCTATTGCATTGCCGCACCGGTTTTTAACCGTAATAAAGACGTGATTGCGGCAATAAGTATCAGCGGCGTTGAACTACAAATGCCAAAGAATTGTATTCCACAATATTCGCAATGGGTGCGCGAAGCCTGTCAGTCACTCTCGGAAAAATTAGTTTAAGCGGGCGGTATCGTCATTAATGATTTGGATAATGCTGGCCACATTGGTGGTTGTTTTTGTAGTGGGTTTCCGGGTGCTGACGTCCGGATCACGACGGGCCATTCGCCGTCTGAGTGAGCGACTGAGTATTGATGTAGTACCAGTAGAATCGATGATTGACCAGATGGGAAAAGTACAGGGGGAGGCGTTTTTACAGTACCTGCACCGCCCTGATGAATCGCATCTGCAAAATGCCGCCCAGGTATTGTTAATCTGGCAAATCGTCATTGTCGACGGCAGCGAGCAGAACCTGCTGCAGTGGCACCGCCTGCTACAAAAATCTCGCCTGGCCGCCCCGATCACCGACGCGCAGGTGCGCCTGGCGCTCGGGTTTCTACGTGAAATGGAGCCGGATATGCAGGAGCTTAACGCGTTCCAGATGCGCTATAACGCCTTTTTCCAACCTGAAGATGGCGTGCACTGGCTGCACTGATAGTGATGCCTGATGGCGCTACGCTTATCAGGCCTACGCCAGAACTTGTAATCCGTGCTTTTGAACGACGCTGAGCAGCTTAAGAGACATTCCACTCGGCCGCTTGGCACCGCTCTCCCATTTTTGCACTGTCGACACGCTGGTATTGAGGTAATGTGCAAAAACAGGTTGGCTCACGTTAAATTTTTCGCGGAGCGCTTTGATTTCCCGAGGCTGAAGATCGATGACGCGGCTCAAACACGCTTTGTCGAAATTACGCATGGTTTCCTGCGGGATCGCCTCGACGCTAAACAAGCCGGTTGCCGCACTATGGATAGCTTCAAAGGCCGGGCTTTTGAAATCATTTTTTTCGGTCATTACAACAGACCTCTACTTTCAATAAGATAATAATTTTTCATCTGTAAGTTTGGCGAAATGCTTCGCCAATTCTCGAAATCCTATCAATTCGCTGTGACTAACATTTGCCATATCCTGTTTGGCATAGAGAAACGTGTAGAACCAATGGTCACCTCCTTTCGCCAGAATGATCGCTCGATCGCGATTCTGGTTCAGGCGTTTCTTATAAACTCCGCCGCCGAGATCCTCCACTTTTCCTTGCAAAGCAGCTGCAATGGCTTTGCATAATTCATTATCTTTTACCGTGTGGGATTTGGCTTCTCTGGCGAACCATTTAGTCTTGAAAACACGCATCGGAGACATCCTGTAACCGTAAGTATAGCACTTGGTGTTATATTATGAGATTCAATATCCTGTTAAAGCGTTAGAGGAATGGAAATTTTGCTTATGCGAGCTGACTCGAAGGCCGTAATGCAAATAACAAGGTTGTCAAAACGTTAAATACGTCACACTTTTAATGTTACAATGCGTAACTTTTCTACAATAACCCCACGCAGGTAACAAAATGAGTGACGCTGTTGAACAAAAATCCCGCGCTGAGGTAAATACCCGGCCAAACTGGTCGGCGGTATTCGCCGTGGCGTTCTGTGTTGCCTGCCTGATAACCGTTGAGTTTCTGCCCGTTAGCCTGCTGACGCCAATGGCGCAGGAGCTGGGCATTTCAGAAGGCGTTGCCGGACAATCAGTGACCGTGACGGCGTTTGTCGCCATGTTCGCCAGCCTGTTTGTGACGCAAATTATCCAGGCGACCGATCGTCGCTATGTGGTGATCCTGTTTTCGGTTCTGCTGACGCTTTCCTGCCTGCTGGTTTCATTTGCTAACTCTTTTACGCTCCTGCTGATCGGTCGTGCCTGTCTGGGGCTGGCGCTCGGCGGGTTCTGGGCGATGTCAGCGTCGCTGACCATGCGTCTGGTTCCCGCGCGTACGGTACCGAAAGCGCTGTCGGTGATATTTGGCGCGGTATCCATCGCGCTGGTGATTGCCGCGCCGTTGGGGAGCTTTTTGGGCGGCATCATCGGCTGGCGCAACGTGTTTAACGCGGCGGCGGTAATGGGGGTGTTGTGTACCATCTGGGTGGTGAGAGCGCTGCCTTCGCTGCCGGGCGAACCTGCGCATCACAAGCAAAATATGTTCAGCCTGCTGCAGCGCCCCGGAGTAATGGCCGGGATGATTGCCATCTTCATGTCCTTCGCCGGGCAGTTCGCCTTCTTTACCTATATTCGCCCTGTCTATATGAATCTGGCGGGCTTTGATGTTGATGGCCTGACGCTGGTGCTGTTGAGTTTTGGTATCGCCAGCTTTGTCGGGACGTCGTTCTCTTCGGTGATTCTGAAGCGCTCGGTCAAACTGGCCCTGGCCGGTGCGCCATTGGTGCTGGCGCTCAGCGCGCTGGTCCTGATTCTGTGGGGTAGCGATAAAGTGGTGGCCGCGGGCATTGCGATAATCTGGGGGCTGGCGTTTGCGCTGGTACCGGTTGGCTGGTCGACGTGGATCACCCGCTCGCTTGCCGATCAGGCAGAAAAAGCCGGATCCGTCCAGGTCGCCGTGATCCAGCTTGCCAATACCTGCGGGGCTGCGGTGGGAGGCTATGCGCTCGATAACCTCGGACTGCTGTCGCCCCTGATGCTCTCGGGCAGCCTGATGCTGCTGACAGCGCTTCTGGTAACGATGAAGGTCAGGATTCAGTGAAAACTGTTGCCGGATGGTGCATCGTTCTCAGTCAACACGGTCATCCGGCAACTTAATCAATCAAAACCATTATTTTCGGCGGTATGGGCAAACCATTCGCCGCTCTTTTTCACTGTACGTTTTTGTGTTTCTAAATCCAATTGGACAAAACCGTAGCGGTTTTTATAGCCGTTGAGCCATGACCAGTTATCAATAAAGGTCCACATATGGTAGCCAAGACAATGACAGCCTTCGCTAATGCCTTTATGTAGCCATTTCAGATGCTCAGTAACAAATTCAATACGGTAGCTATCGTTAACTTGTCCTTCCTGAATAAAGCGCTGTTCGTTTTCTACACCCATACCGTTTTCTGAAATAAAGCAGCGTGGGTTACCGTAATTATCGCGAAGATTGGTAATAATATCGTAAATACCCGGCTCATAAATTTCCCAGCCGCGGTAAGGGTTCATTTTACGTCCCGGCATTTCATAGTAATCAAACAGCCACTCCGGCATAAACGGCGCATTCGGATTGACTGCCGTATCGCGACATTTCACACGACGCGGCTGGTAATAGTTAATCCCCAGCAGGTCGATTTTGCCGTCGGCGATCAACTGCGCATCGCCTGGCTGGCAGGCCGGAAGCTGATCGTACTCTTTCAGCAATGCCACCAGATCCGCCGGATATTCCCCTTTCAGTACCGGGTCGAGGAAGCTGCGATTAAACAGCAGATCCGCATGGTGCGCGGCTTTGACATCTGCCGGATGCTGCGAGCGCGGATACGAAGGCGTTAAATTCAGCACTACGCCAATTTCACCGTCATGGTTTGCATCACGATACGCCCGCACCGCCGTCGCATGCGCCAGCACGGTATGGTACGCCACAGTGGCGGCACGCTTGAAATCCACCACGTTAGGATAATGGAAGTCATACAAATAACCGCCTTCTACAGGAACAATCGGCTCGTTGAAGGTGAACCAGTGCTTAACGCGGTTGCCGAACAATTTGAAACACGTCTGTGCGTAGCGGCCAAACGCCTCAACCACTTCACGGTTTTCCCAGCCGCCTTTTTCCTGCATCACCATCGGCATGTCGAAGTGGAACAGGGTGATAAATGGCGTTATGCCTTGCGCCAGCAGCTCGTCGATGACGTTATTATAAAAATCGACGGCCTCAGGATTAACCTCACCGGTGCCGTCCGGGATCAGGCGTGACCAGCTCAGAGATGTACGGAAGCTGTTGTGTTTCAGCTGTTTGAGCAGTGCGATGTCCTGTTTCCAGTGCTGATAAAAGCCTGAGGTGTTCGCCGGGCCAACCCCCTGATGGAAACGACCTGGCTGGCGGTCGAACCACACATCCCACGTGGTCGGGCTTTTACCGCCGTTCAGGCTATCGCCTTCGGTTTGTAGCGCCGAGCAGGCACTGCCCCACCAGAAGTTTTCAGGAAAACGGTATCGCATATTGTTGCTCCATTGCTATTGATTCATTCAGGCAACAATACGTGTTTTTACGATACAGAAACCGGTTACAGTACTCATTTTACAACATAAACGCCTATAAATCCGGGCATTCCACTTTGCCAAGCGCTTCCCAGTAGTTGTTCTGGTTATTTCTTTGTATTGCCAGAATGGCTTCGCGGATGTGCTGCTGATTACGCGTATCAGCCATAATCGTTTTTTCCCATACCTCATCCGATGGCGACCCTTGCGGGGTGCAAATCTTACGTAAGTCCTTCATAACGGTGTTTTTTTCGTGTACTGCCTGCAGTCCGCCATACGCCGAGTCGGCTTGTACCAGTGCGGGTAGCGTGAAAAGGACGGCAATAATCGGAAAAATGACTCGTTTCATGATAATAATCCTTGTTGTCTATGCGCATCATCTCAAGAGTAAGTGTAGACGGCATACGACTCACTCATCAGCCTGTGTTAATGCCTAAAACTAAATCAGCCAGACGTTGTAGTTTTTCAGGAGGATAGGATGCAAATACAGATTACCGATACGGTTACCGAAGACGATCAAAACGCGCTGCTGGCCGGATTGCGTGCGTACAATCGCCAGTTTCTCAGAACCACCAATTTTGGCGACCTGGCGGTGTACTGGCGCGATGAGCACAATGAAATTCTGGGCGGGTTGATCGGCAAAATTAAAGGCGAATGGCTATGCATTGAGTTTTTATGGATGCATGATTCGCTGCGTAAAGGCGGTTACGGCACAAAATTGATGCAGGCGGCGGAACAAACCGCGCGTGAGAGAGGGTGTCTGCATGCGCTGGTGGATACGATGAGTTTCCAGGCGCTGCCGTTTTATCAGAAAAACGGCTATCAGCTGCAAATGACCCTCGATAACTTCCCGGAAACCGGTGCCGCGCGCCATTATTTGTCGAAAACGTTTTGATGACCGGAAGGTCTGGATGCCGCCTCACTTTCTTGCGCAGCAGAATAGTGTATGTTCTGAACAATCATTTATTTCTTAAGCGGTAAAGAGATGAGACGGATTGAGATAATACTGGGAGAGCTGGAACGGCTGACGCGAGGACTGAATCTTGCCCAACTGGCGCAGGAAACGGCGTTCACCGCGGAGGCCATCGGCTTTAATCTTGGTCTGGCGCGTAACTCGGTCAGTAAAGATCTCAATCAACTCTGGAATGACGGTCTGGCGATTAAAAGTCGCGGACGTCCGGTATTCTTTCTGCATCGTCAGGCGATTGAAACGCTGCTGGGACGCAAACTGGATGAGTCCGAGCGCGAAGTGCAAACCGTTGCCGATCTGTTGCCTGTTCAGGAAGCCCAGGCGACAGACGATCCCTTTTTTGGCCTGATTGGTTACGATCGCAGCCTACGCGATGCGGTGGAAAAAGGCCGCGCGGCGGTGCTTTATCCCCACGGGCTGCACGTTCTGCTGACCGGTCCTTCCGGCGTGGGCAAAACCTTTTTCGCCGAACTGATGCACCGTTTTGCCTGCGAACGCGCGACGGGAACACCGCCACCGCTGGTCTATTTTAACTGCGCGGAATACGCCCATAACCCGGAGCTGCTCTCTTCACATTTATTTGGCCATCGACAGGGGGCCTTTACCGGCGCAAACGAGAATAAACCGGGGCTGGTCGAGCAGGCTGACGGCGGCTATCTGCTGCTCGATGAAGTGCATCGTCTGCCGTATGAAGGTCAGGAAAAGCTGTTCTCAATTCTCGACAAAGGCGAATACCGACCGCTCGGCTCAAGCGCCGTGGCGCGCTCAATTTCGGTCCGTCTGATTTGTGCAACCACCGAACCGGTCAGCTCGGCGCTGCTGCGCACCTTCCAGCGACGTATTCAGGTGTGCATCGATTTACCCGGCATCCGCCAGCGCTCGGTGGAAGAGCAGGTTGAGCTGATCGTCGGCTTTTTACAGCGTGAGAGCCGCAAAATCGAGCGCACGATAAGCATCGATCGTACCCTGCTGCTCTGGCTGCTGAACAAGCCGCTGGAAGGCAATATTGGTCAGCTCAAGAGCGACATTCAGTTTCTCTGCGCCCAGGCCTGGGCCTCGGGGATGACGGAACACAGCGATACGCTACAGCTGGATAAACGTCTGGCAGAAATGCCGTTTAACGCCACGCCGGAACAACGCCTGCTGGTGGGAGCGCTGTTCGAAGGTAAAGAACATCTGAGCATCGATGCCCGTACATTGCCCGCACTGAAAAATTCGCTGGCGACCGGAGCCGAAATTGAAGAGAGCGATCTCTTTTACAGCTTCCTGACCCGGGAATATATCAACCTGCGTAACAGCAATGTCCCGCCAGCTGAAACCCTGGCGATACTTAAAAACAAACTCAGCTCGATTTTTGAATACGGTCTCTACAGCCGCGACAGCGTGGCGCATCCCCCGCGCTATGGCGATCAGATTGAAGAACGCGTGACGCTGCTGATCGGCTGCGTTGAGCAAGTGCTTGGTTTCACGCTGCCGGAGAATCTGGTTAACCCGCTGCGCAAACACTTTCTGGCGCTGATTGGCTACGTGCAGCGCGGGCTTATTCCCCAGCTTTATTCTTCCAGTCTGATCCTCGACCGCTGTAAAGATGAATACGAAAACGCCACGCTGTTATGCCGAAAAATCAACGAACTGCTGCATATTCAGTGTCCGGCGACGGAGGTGGTCTGGCTGTGTCTGTTCCTCAAAGAGTGTCGGCATTACCGCCAACGAATTGACGCCAGCCCGGACTGCGGGGTGATTTTGATTGCTCACGGCGCGACGACCGCCACCAGCCAGGCGCAGTATGTGAATCGCGTGCTGGAGCGCGAACTGTTCAGCGCTATCGATATGCCCTTCGAGCAGTCGGTGCATGATACGCTGGAAGCCCTGACGCAGATGATCCAGGCCCGGCAATATCGCCGACTGATCCTGATGGTGGATATTGGCTCATTGGTCCATTTTGGCAGCACGATCAGCAAACTATTCCAGATAGACGTTCTGTTGATGCCAAATATTACGCTCACCAGTTTGTTGGAGGTAGGACTGGATTTAAGCTACGAAACCAGTGAGTTACCACAGCTGGCGGCATTAATGCAGAGCAAAAATATTCCCTGTCAGCTCTGTACGCCGCAGCAGGAAAACAGCGGCAAAGTGTTGGTCATCTCCTGTATTACCGGTATGGGTACGGCGGAAAAAATCAAAAAGGTGCTGGAAGAGAGCTTCGGCGAGCTGATGTCGCAGGACACGCGGATGGTGATCCTCGACTACAACGAAGTCCGCAGCCTGGAGCGCGTTCAGCAGGCGATTAACGCCAGCGAGCGTCTGGCGGGGATCGTCGGTACTTTCCAGCCGGGACTGCCGGACATTCCGTTTATCTCGCTCGAGGAGCTGTTCTCTGAGCAGGGACCCGAACTGGTGCTCAGCCTGCTGACGCCGGATCTCTCCAGCAGTGAGCGTCGTCTGGAGATGGAGCGCAGCGCAATGCGTTTCATCAGCGCATTGACCATGGAAAGCATCATCAACCATATTTCGGTGCTTAACCCGCAGCGCATTCTGAAAGAGATGGAAGGTGTGCTGAATCATCTGACCACCGCGCTTTCGCTAAAACCGAGCCGCCAGGTGACACTGCGCTTCCTGATCCACTGCTGCTGTATGGTTGAGCGTATCGTGATTAACCGCAAACCGTTACAGATGGCGTTAGAGAACAAGCCGGATCTGGATATCCGCGCGTTTAGTGTCATTAAATCGGCTTTCCTGCCGATCGAAGAGGCCTATGCCATTCGCTTATCGGACGCGGAATATTTTTATATCTACGAACTGCTGTATAGCTAATCTCTTGTCTGGCGGGGCTTTGCGCCCCGCCAGCATCCACAACTCCCCCGTGTGACACAAATTCTGGCACAGCCTTTGCTCTGTTTACCTATGTCTATGTAATCGAGCCAGGAGGCCATTTTGACTACCACTGAATCCTTGCCCCAGATCCTGCTGCTGACCCATGGCGGCTGGGGGCAACAGCTTTGCAACAGCCTGCGCATGGTGATGGGCGAAATCAAAGGCGTGACCGAAATTGCGTTGATGCCGGTTGATACGCTCGGTGAGTTTTATCAGCGCGTCGAAGTCGTGGTGAAAGCCATGCCGGAAGGCTCACTGATCCTGACCGATTTTATTGGCGGCACCACTTCTAATGTTGCGGCGCGGCTGAGCGCCGACTACCCGGTGGCAGTCATTTCCGGGCTGAATGCCTCTTTGTTACTGGAGGCGCTGGACAAACGCGAGCACGGTCAACTGACCGCCTGTGTGGCCGAACTGGTCGAGGCCGGGCGGAGCAGCTGCCTGGACGTTGTTGCTCACGTACGTCAATTACAACAATCACAATAAGGATTAAACATCATGGCAAACATCGTTTTATGTCGTATCGATAGCCGTCTGATTCATGGCCAGGTTGTGACTAAGTGGGTTGGACAATCTCAGGCAAACCGGATTGCGGTGGTTAGCGATGAGCTGGACGCCGACCCATTTATGAAAAATATCTACCTGATGGCAGCGCCGCCAAATATCAAAGTGGATTGCTTTGGTAACCAGAGTTTTGCCGCCGCATGGAAAGAAAATCAGCTTGGTGACGGTAAGGTCCTGGTGCTGTTCCCCTCTCTGGCGGCGGTCCTGGAGGCGGTCCAGTTGGGTTTTGATGTCTCCACCATTCAGGTCGGTGGGCTGGGCGGTGGGCCAAACCGCAAAGCGGTATTCCAGAACATCACGCTGGATGAAAAAGACGTCGGCATTCTGAGCGACCTGAAAAATCGTGGGATTCAGGTGTTCTTCCAGACTATCCCGGAAGATAAGCCGCAGTCGCTGGACGATATCCTGAAAAAATTCTAATTCTTTGATAACAGGGTACTTAACTATGGATACTTTAGTCTTTGCAAGCCTGATGGGATTGTATTACTGGTTTGCCCGATTACGCCTTGGCTACACCTTTTCCGCCATGCTGCTACAGCCGGTGGTGATTGCCGTATTCGTTGGCCTGCTGTTAGGCAACATGGAAACGGCGATGATCATCGGCGCAGGTATGCAACTGGTTTACCTCGGCGTGACCTCTACGCCGGGCGGCAACGTCCCGTCGGATCCGGCGCTGGCTGCCTGTATTTCAATTCCTATCGCCGTGAAGGCCGGAATGGACCCGAACCTGGCCATCGCACTGGCGATCCCGTTTGGCGTTATCGGTGTGTTCCTCGACCAGTTGCGTCGTACGTTAAACGCCGCGTGGGTACATATGGCCGACAAGCACGCGGAAACGGCCAACATGGCGGGGATTATGCGCTGTGCGTTCCTCTACCCGGCGTTACTCGGGCTGGTGCTGCGTTTCCCCGTGGTCTTTGCCGCTAACTATTTTGGTCAGGACGTGGTGGAAAGCTTCCTGAAGCTGATGCCGCACTGGCTCACACACTCCTTTGAAATTATGGGCGGCATTCTGCCGGCGCTGGGCTTTGCCATCACCATTATGGTGATCGGTAAAAAGAGCCTGCTGCCGTGGTTTATCGGCGGATTCTTTGCAGTGCTGTACCTGAAGGTGGACATCATGGCGATGGCAATCTTTGGTACCTGCGTGGCCTTCCTGATTAAAGGTCTGGCGAAAAATGAAGGAGCAGCATGATGAGCAGCGACGTAATGCAGCATGAACTGGTGGAGCGTGCACGTGAAAGCGGCACGCTGACCAAAGCAGATATCACCAAAGCCTGGTTTATCTACTGGCTGGGTGCGGAAGTTTCCAGCTCCTATGAGCGTTTGCAAAGCCTGATTTTCTGCGCCTCGATGACACCGATCATCAAAAAACTATACCCGCAAAAAGAGGAGCAGGTGGAAGCGCTGAAACGCCATCTGAACTTCTTCAACTCGGAGCAAACGTTCGGGGCGGTGATTCAGGGGATTTCCATTGCGATGGAGGAGCAGAAAACGCGCGGCGAGCCGATTAGCGACGCTTCGATCACCGGGATTAAAACCGGCTTAATGGGACCACTGGCCGGGATGGGGGACTCCATCATCTGGGCCGCCGTTATGCCGCTGTTAATTGCTATTTTCATCCCGTTCGCCGCCAATGGCAGCGCGATGGGCGGAATTGTACCGTTAATTCTCTATCCTGCTATTACGCTGGCAATCAGCTACGGCATGGTCCACAAAGGTTATACGCTGGGGCGTGACTCGATTATCGGTCTGCTGCAGGGAGGGCGAATTAAGGAGCTTATCTACGGTGCTAACGTGCTGGGTCTGATCATGATGGGCGCGCTTTCTGCGAGTTACGTCAAGATCACCACCCCGCTAAAACTCAGCGCCCTGAAAGGCTCTGAAGTGGTGGTTCAGCAAATTCTCGACTCTATTGCCCCCGGCCTGTTGCCGCTGGCGGCGGTGTTCGCCATCTACTTTTATCTGGTGAAGAAAGGGCCACGTTACACCACGATCCTGCTGTCAATTGTGGCGCTCAGCGTGGTTTGTTCGCTGTTGGGAGTGCTGTAAGCCATGACACAGAATATTTATCAACAACTGGGGCTAAAACAGGTCATTAACGCCTGCGGCAAGATGACGATTCTGGGCGTTTCCAGCGTAGCGCCGGAGGTGATGCAGGCCACCGCGCGGGCGGCCTCATCCTTTGTTGAAATCGATCGGCTGGTGGACCGCACCGGCGAGCTGGTTTCCCGCTATACCGGCGCGGAGGACAGCTATATCACCTCTTGTGCGTCGGCGGGTATTGCTATCTCTGTCGCCGCAGCCATTACCCGCGGCGACCCGGCGCGAGTCTCGCTAATGCCTGATAGCACTGGTATGGCGAATGAAGTGGTCATGCTGCGCGGGCATAACGTTGACTACGGGGCGCCAATCACCAGCGCCATTCGCCTGGGCGGTGGTCGCGTGGTGGAAGTCGGCTCAAGTAATCTTGCGGCCCGCTGGCAGTTGGAGAGCGCGATTACCGATAACACCGCCGCGCTGTTGTACGTGAAATCGCACCATTGCGTGCAGAAGGGCATGTTGAGCATTGCGGATTTTGTGCAGGTCGCGCAGGTTCACAATCTGCCGCTGATTGTTGATGCCGCCGCCGAGGAGGATTTACACGCCTGGGTGGCGAGCGGGGCGGATATGGTGGTCTACAGCGGGGCAAAAGCCTTTAACGCGCCGACCTCCGGGTTTATCACCGGTAAGAAACAGTGGATTGCCGCGTGTAAAGCGCAGCACCACGGGATTGCCCGGGCGATGAAAATCGGCAAAGAGAATATGGTCGGGCTGGTGTATGCCCTGGAAAACTATCATCAGGGGCAGGTCGTGGTGACTGCTGAGGAACTCCAGCCCGTAGCACAGGCGATATCAGCGATTCCCGGACTGGACGCCGATATCGAACAGGACGAAGCCGGACGCGCCATCTGGCGGATTCGGATCCGCGTGAACGCGCAGACGCTGGGGCAGGATGCTTATGCTGTCGAAGCGCAACTTCGCGGGGGCGATATCGCGATTTACGCTCGTCGTTACAACCTTCATCAGGGCGTTTTTAGTCTTGACCCGCGTACGGTCGCAGAAGGGGAAATGGCGTTGATCGTAGAGCGATTAAAGGAGATTGCAGACCATGCAGCACATTAATTTTTATCGGAATAAAGTGGCCATTAACGTGCTGGCGAAGGATATCGCCAATGCCCGGGAAATCTATGATGCCGCTGAAGGCCATGCGGTGATCGGCGTGCTTTCCGCGCAGTTTACGTCAGTTGATGAGGGCGTTCGGGAAGTTAAACGCTGGATGACGGAGGTGCCGTCGATCTCCGTCGGATTGGGGGCTGGCGACCCGGCACAGTATTACAAAGCGGCGATGATAGCCTCAGCGGTTCACCCGGCGCACGTCAATCAGACCTTTACCGGCTGCGGGTTTGCGGCAGGGGCGCTGGCGGCCACGGGCGGCGAACAAACCCATATCAATGCGCTGGTCAGCCCGACGGGCACACCGGGGGAAGTGCTGATCTCGACGGGCGTTTGCAGTAGCCAGGGCACGCCAGCCCGCGTTTCCTGCGATGCAGCGGTACGGATGATGTTGGATTCAGGGGCGCACGCGGCGAAGTTTTTCCCCATGGGGGGAGAGCGGTCGTTGCCTGAGTTGTATGCGCTGGCGACGACCGCTGCGCGCAACGGCATGACGCTGATTGAACCGACGGGCGGGATCGATCTCGATAACTTCGGCATTATCCTGAAAACCTGTCTGGAGGCGGGAGTGCCCCGCGTGATGCCGCATGTTTACAGCTCGATTATCGATCCACAAACGGGTAATACCCGCCCTGAAGATGTCGCCAGGTTAATGGAGATAGTGAAAGAGATGGTGTGATGTTGCTATCGCCGGATGGCGCATAAAAGATGCCTGGTAAGCGTTAGGTTTCACCGGGCATTTTTGCGAACACCATTCCCGGAAAATGAATACATTGCAAAAGTATGTATTTATTCGCCAAAGCGCCTCGCAGATGAATAGTTTCCCTGATGTTGGTTGCGCTGCTGGCGAGTAAGGTTCCGTCATCTTGTGCTTTTGGTGACGGATCGCCATGAAAAATCCTACAACTTCTACCCCGCATGATGCAGTTTTTAAAAAGTTCTTAAACCATCCAGAAACGGCGAGGGATTTTCTTGATACCTATCTCCCAGCGTCATTGCGTGAACTTTGCGATCTGAACACACTGAAGCTGGAATCCGGGAGTTTTATTGAGGAAGACCTGCGTGTCAGCTATTCCGATGTACTGTGGTCACTAAAAACAAGGACTGGAAAAGGCTATATCTATGCGTTGATTGAACACCAGAGTTCGCCGGATGCGCATATGGCGTTCCGGATGATGCGTTATGCCATTGCCGCGATGCAGAGCCATCTCGATGCCGGAAACAAAACGCTGCCGCTAGTGGTGCCGATACTTTTTTATCATGGCGTTGCTAGCCCGTACCCTTTTTCACTGTGCTGGCTGGATGAGTTTGACGATTCAGAAACTGCGCGGCAGCTTTATGGCGCGGCTTTCCCACTGGTAGACATCACAGTGGTGTCTGATGACGAGATTATGCAGCATCGGCGCATGGCGCTACTGGAACTTGTCCAAAAGCATATACGTGAGCGCGATTTGATGGTGCTGGTCGATAAACTGGTTGCCCTGCTGATTAAGGGACACGCTAATGACAGTCAGGTAGAAACGCTATTTAATTACCTGGTACAGTCCGGCAGCGCACCGCGTTTTGAAGCGTTTATTCGCGAGGTTGCCAGGCGTGTTCCCAGGCATAAGGAGAGATTAATGACGATTGCAGAATGCTTACGTGAGTCGGGGCGAAGAACAGGATTGCTGGAAGGCAAAAAGGATGAAGCTTTGCGGATCGCCCATGCCATGCTTGAGAAGGGCATCGATCGTGAACTGGTGCTGATGATTACCGGGCTTTCCATTGATGAGCTCACGGCACATTCTGACTAATTATCCTTTTTTCCATTATGCTTTTTTCTTCTTGCTGATGCTTTTTCGTTTTTTAAACCGCAGTGGCCTTCCCGCTATAGTCATTTCATTACTCATCAGGCGGTTATTTCAAAAGGATAAAAACGTGAAACTGAAAATACCTCATTTTGCAGCCGGGACGGTGGTATTACTGGCGGGATTATTGCTGGCAGGGTGCGATCAGCAGAGCAACGATGCGAAACATATTAAAGTGGGCGTGATTAACGGCGCAGAGCAGGACGTGGCGGAGGTCGCGAAGAAAGTAGCCAAAGAGAAATACGGCCTGGACGTCGAGCTGGTGGGCTTCAGCGGTTCATTATTACCCAATGATGCCACTAATCATGGTGAACTGGATGCCAACGTCTTCCAGCATCGTCCGTTCCTTGAACAGGATAATAAAGCGCATAACTATAAGCTGGTGGCGGTGGGAAATACCTTTGTTTTTCCAATGGCCGGTTATTCGAAGAAAATCAAAACGGTAGCGGAACTGAAAGACGGCGCAACGATTGCAATACCTAACGATCCGACCAACCTTGGGCGGGCGCTATTGTTGCTGCAAAAAGAAAAGTTAATCACCCTGAAAGCGGGGACAGGCCTGCTGCCTACGGCACTGGATATTACTGATAATCCACGGCATCTGAATATCATGGAGCTGGAAGGCGCGCAGCTACCACGCGTACTGGACGATCGGAAAGTGGATGTGGCGATTATCAGTACCACTTATATCCAACAAACCGGACTTTCCCCGGTGCATGACAGCGTATTTATCGAAGACAAGAACTCGCCGTATGTGAATATCCTGGTGGCGCGAGAAGACAACAAAGATGCCGAAAACGTGAAAGAATTTCTGCAATCTTATCAATCACCGGAAGTGGCAAAAGCGGCGGAATCCATCTTCAACGGCGGCGCGGTTCCGGGCTGGTAATTAACCCGTTGCCGCGCCGGTTGGGGTTAAACCGCTCTGGCGCGGCGACGTGAGTCCATTGAGATCAGCACTACCGACGAGAGGATCAGCATCGTGCCCAGCCAGTCAGGCAGGGTGAACGTAATGCCTAACAGCAGCAGAGACAACAACGCGCTGCTTAGCGGTTCCGCGCAGCTCAAAATGCTCGCTTTCGGGCCGCCAATCATCTGCGCACCTTTCAGGTACAGGCTAAACGTTAGTGACGTACCGATAACCACCAGATAGAAAAATGCCAGAATCAAACTGCCATTAACGACAAAGTTTGTTCCCTGCCCTGCATAAAACGGCAGCAGGATCATCCCGCCAATTAACATACTCCAGCCAACAACCGGCAGCGTACCGTAGCGCGCGATAAGCGTTGAAGGGTAGGTGGTATAAAACGCGGCGGCAAATGCGGAGGCAATTCCCCAGAACAGCGCGGCAGGTGAGATAGACAGCGATGTCGGGTTACCGTGGGTGACCAACAGGAACGTGCCAATGAGCGAGGTCAGGATCGCGGTTAGCACCAAAATGCCTGGTCGCGCTTTACGTACTACGGAAAACCACGCCACGATGATGGTTGGTGACAAAAATTGCAGTACCGTCGCGGTGGCGGCGTTAGATTTTTCAATAGTTAACAGAAAGGTCAACTGTACGGTAAGCGCGCCTACCACCGAGAAAATCAGCAGGCTAACCGCGTCTTTGCGGTTTTTGATAATGGAGAATACTTTGTCGCCGTGAACGAAGGAGAGCATCAGCAGAATAAGTCCGGCGAAAATCAGACGCGTCATGGTCAGGAACTGAGATGACATCTGACTTTGCTCCATGATGTACTGTGCACAAACGCCCGAACTTCCCCATAATACGGCGGCAATCAGGACGTTCATCATCCCTCTTCTGGTGGAACCCATCTTTCCCTCGGCATGTTGTTTTGTTTTATTTGTGTGCAGGCATCATAGCAGAGATAGCTGCGATTTCTGCCAGCACATCCGCAATCAGCCAGTCATTAAAGATTTTCACTTCCGGACGCATTACCGCATGCTGCGGCGTGACGATGTAGTATGACCACGTCAGCGGCCAACGGGTGTCGGGGTGAAGTTGCACCAGCTGTCCGTCGGTAAGTAACTGCTGAACCAGTGCCCGACGAACGATAGCCACCCCCTGACCGCTGATTGCCGCCAGGATCACCGCAGAGGTGGAGTTAATGTGCAGTCCACTGTCGCGGACGGCCGGGGCATGGGTAGCGTGCAAGACATCATCCCACGCAGGAAAATGAGCGCCGGGGTGGGGGGTGTCGTCGTGGATCAGCTTTTGCGCGGCCAGCCATTCCCCGCAGGCGATTTTATCTACCGGTACCATTCGTGGGCTGCAGACCAGAACGGCTTCTTCATCCATTAACCAGGTTTTATTGACGCCGGGCCAGTCACCTTTGCCGCAGCGTACGCCCAGATCGGCTTCGCCGTGGGCGACATCCATCAGCTTTTCCGTCACATTCAAACGTAATTCGATGTTTTCATGCGTTTGTGAGAAACGATTGAGACGACTCATCAACCAGTTCATGACCAGGACCTGCGACGCGGTAATGATCACCACCGAGCGCGCCCGACGGCCGCGCAGTTTGTTGAGTCCGGATTCCAGGTTATCCAGTCCCAGAGTGATGTCGCGCAATGCGTCCTGTGCTTCGCTGACCAGCGTGAGACGTTCTTTGCCCGTGCGGGTGCGATGTAACAGTGGATGGCCTACCCAATCTTCCAGCGCACGCACCAGTTGACCAACGGCTGCAGGCGTCACGCCCAGTTCCTGCGCCGCGCCGGTGAAGCTGCCATGGCGGGCGGTGGCTTCAAAAGCGTGTAACCATTTTAGCCGATTGAGTGAACGCATCTGCTTTTTTCCATTCTTATTAACTGTTTCCAGTATACGCCATCGAGATAGATTTTCTTTCTTGAGATGCTATTTCTTCTCAGTCGTCAACTCCTGAGCCGAGTGGCATCTTTAGCGCGTCAACGAATTCTTTAAACGAGGTTAACGATGAGCGCATTCTTTGCCGGAAAGAAATTATTAGTGGTGGGTGGGACCAGTGGGATGGGGTTCGAAACGGCGAAACTGATCCTCCAGGGCGGCGGTAGCGTGGTGCTGGTAGGCAACCGCGCCGAGAAAGCGGAACGGGCCCGTCAGGCGTTGGCGGAGCTGGGTGACGTCTCCGTCATTGTGGCAGATCTGATGTCGGAAGCGGGGGTTAGGCAGGTGATGGCAACGGTGAATGCTGATCATAAAGACATCAACCTGTTAGTGAATGCGGCTGGCGTGTTTTTCCCGAAACCTTTTACTGAACATGAAGTTGAAGATTATGAGCTATATATGAGCCTCAATCGGGCGACGTTTTTCATCACCCGCGATGTGGTACGCAATATGTTGGCAGACAATATAAACGGCGCCATCGTGAATATTGGTTCAATGTGGGCGCAACAAGCGGTGGGCGCGACACCTTCATCGGCCTATTCGATGGCCAAAGCGGGTCTGCATGCTTTAACCAAAAATCTGGCTATTGAGCTGGGTGCGCATGGGATTCGCGTGAACGCCGTTTCGCCAGCGGTCGTGCATACCCCCATCTATGAAGGGTTTATCCCGAAAGAAGATGTACAAGGTGTGATGAACAGCTTTGACAGTTTCCACCCGATCGGTCGGGTCGGTAAGCCGCTTGACGTTGCCGAAACCGTCGCGTTCCTGCTGTCAGACAAGGCGGGTTGGGTGACTGGCGCTGTCTGGGATGTCGATGGCGGTGTTATGGCTGGACGTAATAGCTGACAGGGGCTGATGCTGCGCATTACAAAACGCCTGCTTATACGAAACAGGCGTTTGTGCAAGATCGGAAAAGTTAAGCGCGCTGAGAGTCCAGCAGCTCGTTATTTTTCACAACATCCTGGGCTTTGGTATAGCTTTCAATTAGTAACTGATAAGCCGGGAAGATTTTGGTATAGACTTCAGCCCATTCCGCTGCGTCTTCCCGATTCCAGGTTTTCTGCAGTTCAGACGCAACCGCGGCAGTATCCATCGGCACGACACCAGCCTGTACGACGCGGGCCATGGTGATCTCCTGCGCCATTTTGCTGTAGGTACCGGAAGCATCGATGACGGCAAAGACTTTATAGCCTTCTGCTACCGCGCTGATGGCCGGGAATGCCATGCATACACTGGTGATGGTACCAGCAATAATCAGTGTCTTACGGCCTGTCGCTTTTACCGCCGCAACAAACTCTTTGTTATCCCAGGCGTTAATTTCACCTTTGCGTGCGACATAATGTGCGTGAGGCGCGTTCTCATGAATTTCCGGAATAAGCGGACCGTTTGGCCCCTGCGGCACAGAGGCGGTGGTAATCACCGGCATTTTGCATAAGGTGGCGATTTTTGCCAGAGCCGTAGCTCTTGCACGCAGTTCAGTCATTGGCATATCGCCAACGGTCTGGAACAGGCCGCTTTGATGATCGATAAGCAACATAACTGCGTCATTGACATCAATCACTGGGCGTTGGCCATTAAAATTAGCGGGTGTAGACATGATCCATTCCTTGTTGTTGCTTTTTGCAGGCTATCTAACCTGCAGTAAAGTCTAAATCGCCTGGGCGATATCCATTTTTGCTCTACAGTTCATTAACCATTATTGACATCTTCATGGTTAATTTCAGGGGGAGGCTAAAGCTATCTTTATCAGAATTGCCTTAGTGAATTAATTTCCTCCTGCCCCATTAAAATAACAATACTTGTTATTATGAAATTATATTTCTGCATTCACATTATTTTATGGTGTGTACTGGAAGTAAGAGGATGGAGATTCGGCGGGTGTTTCTGACTGATTTATTTTTATATGGTTATTATTATTGTGAAATAAAATGAATATTAACGATATATCTTCAATATCAATTTTGTGACTAATGCCACGGTTTTCCAGAGGATAATGATCATGTCTATTTTATTTTCTAAGTTATTATTGAGTTAAGTAAATTCTCAAGTTGATATTTATTGTGCTCCCCCGAACAGCAGAGAAGCACGGTATTAATATTACGGCTCTATAGGCGTCAGATAATCCAGTCGTAGCGGCTCGGCCAGTAGATCGTTCATTTGCAATACAAACGACTGGAAATGCGGCAGGGCGATATGTTCGTCCAGGCCAGCCTGACCGCGCCAGGATTCGCGCACATAAAATACATCTGGCGTGTCGCGTAACTGGAACAACGCATACTCAATATTGCCCTCCTCCCGGCGCGTGGGCAGTAAGAGAGCTTGTAGCGCCTGTTTCAGTGCATCGATTTTCCCTGGTTTGGCTTTCAGTACGGCAATAATTGAAATCACTTCTGCATCAGACATGTTAAAACCCCTCCAGCACAATCTTGCCGACCGAGCGACCCGTTTCAATTTGCGCATGCGCTTTTTGCAGATTCGCCGCCGTGATCGCGCCAAAATGTTCACCCAGCGTGGTATGGATGGTGTGGTCGTCGATCAACTGGGCCACGCGGGTCAATAGCTGATGCTGGGCAATGATGTCGTGGGTGGTAAACATCGAACGGGTAAACATAAACTCCCAGTGCAGCGAAATGCTTTTGGCTTTCAGCGGACGCGCATCAAGGGTTTGCGGATCGTCAATCAGCGCCAGTTTCCCCTGTGGAGCGAGGGCAGCAATAATTTGCGAGTAGTGCTGTTCGGTATTATTCAGGCTGGCAACGTGCGTCACCTCTTTAATACCTATCCGTGCCAGCTCTTCCGTCAACGGCTTGCTGTGGTCAATCACATGATGAGCGCCCGCTTCACGTACCCATTTCTGGCTTTCCGCACGTGATGCGGTACCAATGACGGTCATTTTGGTCAGCTTACTGGCCAGTTGCGTCAGAATAGAACCCACGCCGCCAGCCGCGCCGACAATCAGTAACACATCGCCTTCGTTGCCGTTTTCCTCAATGCCCAGGCGGTCGAAAAGCATTTCCCAGGCGGTGATTGCGGTCAGCGGTAGCGCTGCCGCAGAGGCGTTATCCAGCGATCGCGGTTTCAACGCGGTGATTCGTTCATCAACTAACTGAAATTCGCTGTTACTGCCCGCACGTCCCAGGGCCCCGGCGTACCAGACTTCATCGCCAGGCGAGAACAAAGTAACGGCTTCGCCCACGGACTTCACCACACCAACGGCATCCCAGCCCAGCACGCGCGGCACATCAGCGTTAAAACCTTCGCGGACCTTGGTATCAACGGGGTTGACGGAAATGGCCTTTACTTCAACCAGCAGGTCATGTCCTGTGGCAACTGGCATGGGCAGGTCAATCTCTTGTAAAAATTCAATGTTATTGCCGTCGGTCGCGGCGCGGGTAATGGCGATGGCTTTCATAGTCTCTCCGGTCACAGGAATCAGTTGAATAATTCGATGGTAAACCGGCGGCAGAACGGGAAAAATAGCCCTACGGCGACAGGACTTATACTCGGGGAGTGAAAATGTTCCGGCTTGAAGATCTCACGTTGTTTGTCCGCGCCGCGGCGCTGAATAGTTTTAGCGATGCGGCACGCGAAGCCGGCGTCCAGCCTGCTCAGGTCAGTTCTGCTATCAAGCGCCTGGAGTCTACGTTGACTATCCGCCTGTTCGCTCGCTCCACGCGCAGCCTGCGCCTGACGCCGGAAGGCGAGATTTGGTTGCCCTATGCCCGCCAGATGCTGGACGTGATGCATGCCGGGCTGCAAAAAATTCAGACCCCGGAAGATGAAGTTTCTGGCACGCTGCAAATCGCCGTTCCTTCCGATCTTGGGCGGAATTTGCTGCTGCCGGTCTTTCAATCTTTTCGACGCCGCTATCCTGCGCTGCGTTTGCGGATCTTTTTCTCCGATCAGGTGACGGATGTCTTTAAAGATCCTGTCGACGTCGCATTTCGTTATGGCAATACCGAAGATGCGTCATACATTGCGCTGCCCGTTGCGCCGGCTAACCGACGCGTACTGGTGGCGTCCCAGGATTGGGTTTTACAAAACGGAGCGCCGAAAACCCCGGAAGATTTAGCGCAACTGAACGCCATGACCTTTGTCTTACGTGGACGCCTGCACGACCGCTGGACCTTTACGCACGACGGCGAGGTCAGCAGCGTGCAGGTCAACGGCACGATTATGAGCGATGATGCCGAAGTGATCCGACGGCTGGCGATTGCGGGTGAGGGGATTGCCTACAAGTCGTGGCTGGATGTTAGCGAGGATGTACGCGAAGGGCGATTGCAGTTGCTGATGACGGATTATCAGGGAGAGAAAGTCCCGCTGAATATGATTTGCCCGCATCGTAAGCAGCTTTCAACGGCGGTACGCTTGCTGCATGACGCCGTGAAGGCGCGATGTGAAATGCTGGCGCAGAGCTAAGATACGCTTTGCGCCAGTACATTACTGTGGTGTGACTTAGTCTTTTTTCGCTGCGTTAGCAAAGAAAATATCAGACTGAATGTCTTTGGTGCGGATGGTAAACAACTGATTAGTGAGATCTTCCGTTAACTTCTCTGCATCAGCCATTATGCGCAGGTTGAAGTCATTCAGCATTTTATCTGCGGCAGGTTTATTGGTTTTCGCCATCTTCAGATATTCTGCTTCGACCTCTTTTTGCTCCTTCGCCACTTTATCTTCCCACGCTTTGTAGGCCTTTTTGACGATTGGCGCGAGCTTCGGATAATCGGTCATCGTCAGCGTCTGCAATTTACGATATTTCCAGTAGATGGATTGATCGTCAGCCTTATCTGTACCCATTGTATAGTTGGCCGGATATGCTTTCAGGCCGCTGTAGTACGGAACAAAGGCGGTGAGATCGGCCATACCCAGACCAATGTAGGTTGTTTCACCGATCTCTTTTGGCAACCACGGACGTACCTGCATAACGTGCGCTTCATAGGTGCGGAAGACGCTGACCGGACGCCACGGCTCTTTACCGTTCAGGCCGTTGGTGTACGGGTCATGACTGGTGCCTTCATAGTGGCTACGCAGCACGGCTTTTACATCGTCCAGCGTCATTTTCTTCTCTGGCTTCATGAAGACCGGGAATTCACGTCCTTTGGCCATATCCTGATTTGCGGAAGGATTGAACGTTTTCTGGATGGTCCATACGCGAGGATCGTTATACGTACGGTCACGCTCGTCATCACGGGTATAGGCTTTAGAGAAGTTGAATTTGCCATCTTTCGCCGGTTCGTACAGACCTTTTTCCGTTGCGAACTGAATCAGATTTTTTGACGCCATCATATCCGGGTTTTTAGGATCGTAATCCTGTAGGCGGCCCTGATTACCGGTGGCGAAATATTGGTTATTAGGCAGGCGCTGCGCCATCCACTGGTGGCCGCTGCCGGTTTCCAGGTACCAGATCTCGTTATCGTCGACGACGGCAACGCCAAAGCCTTCGCCCGCACCGACGGTTTCAACAATATGTCCCAGCAGCGCAACGGCGTCACGTGCGGTTTTGCTCTGCGACAGCAGAATATCCGGGATATCGTCTTCAGTGATCCCTTTATCCTCAACGTACGGGTCGGCGGCCAGCGCTTTTGGTGAAGCAAAAATAGATTCTGTTCCACTCACACCGACGCCCAGTTCGTTAAATCCGGTCGCGCCGTGCAGTTGAGTTTTCCAGTTTGGGACAGTGGTATAACGCAGAGAGTTTTTCGGCAGTGGCCAGGTAAAATCATTCGCGCCATTATGTGCTTTGGTGCTGTATACCCCGGTCTGATTCTGTTTTGCCGGATGAATGACAAAATGCTGTGCTTTCAGGGCATCGCTGTCTGCGCTACGGGCGACCAACATGGAGCCGTCCGCGGATGCTTCATTGCCGACCAGCAGGGTCGTACAAGCAAAACCTGATGAAACAACCGCCAAATTTATTGAAAGTGCAATCAGGCACTTTTTAAAAGTAAACATTACGTATCCCTCATATGTACGCCAAAAATACACCGGAAACATACCGTTTCCTGAAATGCGATAACGTCTGAATGCTCAGACATGTCTCGCGAGAGAGATAAACGCCCCTGCCCACGTCTTCTCCAAATATTCATGCGTAGGTTGAAGTCTTCTGGACAAAATAAAACGTCCATTTCGCTTAATTATTACGCAACGAATATCCTGATATTCAGGATGTTTCCTGATTCGCGGTGAAGAATAGAATGGCTTATTAGTGGATTCAGTGACCTGTGTCGCGTAAGTTAATGATGACAAAAGTGAATCCCGTGGCAGCACCGTGCTTTTTGTTTCCGGATATGACGTTACCTTTTGCGGCAATACAGCGAGGGAACATTGGAACTGGCGAAAATCCATGCACCCTTATACTCCTCCATGACCAGGCTCAGGCTGCGTCCGGTCTGACGATAAAACCCGGGCAACGTATTGTTGATATCCGCTTCATCGGCCGTGTCGGCGAAGGTTTTGACGACTTGCATGGCCTGTAACACCCGCGCATCACGCTGTTGGGTGTAGCTGAAATAGATGTTCCTGCTGATGTCTGAAGTATTACGCCCATACAGTTTACCGGTAATTGTTGATAAACCTTCCTGGTTGTACATCCGAAATGAAACCGTACCGGCAAAGCGGTTGCTGCCAATATTCCATTCAACGTTCCCAACGCAATTCAGCGGCTTTTCGGCATAGCGCGAATACCATAGCCAACTGCCTGAACCGAGCAAGGTAGCCAGGCCAATAGTGAGCAAGATTATGTGGCGTGTTTTTTTCATTGCCCGCGCATCCAGTAATAATGGGTAGTACAAAATGCGTGGGCATCAATCCGCGCATCCTTATCGCATACAAATGCCACCATCCTTTCTGCTTTGAGGTAGCCGGATAGAAACACGTGTTTGTTGTTTTCACAGAGAAAAGGATGAAGTTGCATCAGACTGAAATAGCCATGCTGGTCGTACTCATTCGGAGAGTAATAAATTTTGCAGTTTTGCCGCGAAGGGATCTGCATGGAAACAGAGACAAACTTACTAAATGGCATAACCGGGCGAGTCTGATACCACACCAGCCAGATAACCAGAGTAGCAATAACAACACTAACGCTAAATAAAATGTTCCACCAGGAGATCTGCGTCGTTTGTTGTGGTGCGGTAAGAATTACCTTTGCAGGCGCGCGCTCCTCAATAACCGGTGACTGGGAAACGTCACTCTGAGGGTCCGTTATCACTTCTACCTGAGTGTTTTCATTCAATCTCAGCCCTCGCCGGGAAATAGTTTTCACCGTATCACGCGGTAGTCCCACTTCCGCCAGCGCATTACGTAACGTCAGAATTGCCTGGTAGAACGTGTTGGTGCTGGTGACATTATTTCTCTCTCCCCAACCCACTATCATCAACGTGTTCTGGGAAACAATGTCACTTGCGTGAGTAATTAAATAGAGAAAACAGAGCGAAGCTGGGAGCTGGAGTTGTATTGTGCGCCCGGTCTGACGATTGACCAGACTTTTGCTATCAGGATTAAATTCGACCAACTGATTGATAAGATACAATTGCCCAGCCCTCAGTAACCAAAACGTATCACAGCGTGTCCTTGCACACCCCTTAAATTTTACATCCAAATCGATAAGACGCCTCTATCTTTGTACATGATCTAAGATAAGAATTTCACTTAGGGGGTAAAAATCCTTCAAATACAATATGTTATTAACTTAATTTCTTAGGTGGGAATTAGCTAATGTTAAATAATGAGAATTCATTACAGTTTTATCTGGGTTATCATTATATTTATCCACAGAGCAACAAGGGTGATTGAGTTATCTGAATTGTGTAATTAACGAGTAACCTTTACAGCGGTTATTTTTTAGCAAATAGTGCTTTTTTAAGATTTATCCTAGGGTTTTAATTTATGCATAAAATTCCTAATGCCCAGATTGTTATTCTGAGATAAAACACAAAAAAACTTAGCGGTATGGCATTGCTTACCGTACGTACATATTAGCGCATCAAGAGTTTATTACATTTTTTTAGGGTTGCTGTTATTAACTGACAAGGAATGTCATACGTGTCGGATTGACACATTTATTTACCGATGAAATATTTATGGAAAAATAACAGGAGTCATTTTTTATGAACAGATCCCCATCACAGAGTATTCGTTGCATAAGCTGTGAATTATCCTGTCAATTATTTCCGGATACTGCGGTACGCGCCAGCTACTGTCACCGTGCCGCTTTTGCGATCTGGCCTGAGGGAAACGGTTTTTTACAACGAGGCGTTATTGAAAAACTTTTGCTTAATAATCAAAACCATTTATCCCGCGGGTTTATTTTTGTGGATTTCTCCTTCCCTAACCTGCGCCTGTTCGCTGACCCGAAATGGGTTGACCGTCTGGCGTATAGCGGTATGCATATTGTTTTGATTGCGGACCGGAACCTGGCGCCGTTAGCCAATTACTGGCTGTCGAAAAGCAATAAAATACAAGGCATTATATATTCTGATGATGATGATGACGTACAGCATCAGAAGATGAGACGATTATTTACGGGTCATCTCGCTAACAGTAAACGAGGGCGCACACTCAACTATACAGAAATGATATTACTGAAGCGATTTGTCTCAGGAAAAAGTATTCAGCAAATTACCCAAATAGATAATATTGATATTAAGAAAATATACGTCTATAAGCTCCGGCTTGAAGATAAGTTGGGCCATAGTATTCATCAAATACTATCGAATATTTTATAACGCATTTCTGATTTTTATTATTTCACATCCTTGCGATGTGGTGGACGCTCTACGCCTGATAGCAGGAGGCTAATATGCCAAATCCCAAATCTTACTCTCGTATTGCCATCGCGGTTTCAGCCGCATTAACGTCTATGGTATTTTCAGCCCATGCAGCCTGGGTTGATGTTGATAGTCTTCCTTCCAGCGGTCTGGTTAGCAGTCTGCCCCCGGAATTGCAGGCAATAATCCCTGCGCAGGCCAATGCCAATTTCGCTAAAACCAGCGCCATGCCAAATTATGTTTATCAGTGGAGTGCGGGCACCATTCCTGTTTATGGTAATGGATTAACGTTAAATGGACCCGGTGCTGAAGCTTTTGAGCACTCTGTTACTGTTATTCAGAACAGCGCGACGGGTAGTCCGGGCGTTATTTTTGGTGACGACCTGACGATCCGCACCCAGTCAAAGAATGCCGCCAATAATGGTAAAGATGTTGACGGTATCCGCACGCATGGGGCCAATACGCCGGATAACCCGGTCTTTATCATCACCGGGGATCGCACCAGTATTTATGTAGACGGTCAGGATGGTGACGGTATTAACGCCGGTTATAACGCAATAGGCCAGGGCTGGATAGGCTCGGCTAATATCTACGTCGGTGATGATCTGTACATCAAAACGACGGGTAACCAGGGGCGTGGTATCACCGCCAATGCCATGCGAGATGCGACGCTTGCCAAAAATACGATTGTCGTTGGCGATCGTGCGCATATTGTGACGACCGGCGACGGCTCTGAAGGTCTTCGCTCCGGGCAGAGCGGTTCCTCAATCCTGCTTGGCAATGACGCTACCATCGAGACGTCTGGCGCCTCCTCAACGGGCATTTATGCCGCCACATCTTCTAAAACGGAACTGGGTAATAACGCCACTATTACGGTTAACGGCGCGAGTGCGCATGCGGTCTATTCCACCAACGCGACCGTGAACCTGGGCGACAACGCGACCATTAGCGTGAACAGTTCTGGAAAAGCGGCTTCATACAGCAAAGCGCCACGCGGCCTGTTTGCGATTTCACGCGGGGCGATAAACCTGGCCGGCGGCGCCGCGATTACTATGGTGGGCGACCACAGTACTGAAAGCTATGCCATCAGCACCGAAACGGGCGGCACCGTAGACGGATCCGCCGGTGGACGCTTCCTTATCGACGGCGATCTTCATGCTGCCGGAGGAACAAACGCGACCAGCAGCCTGCCCCAGCAAAACAGTACAATTAAGCTCAACATGACCGACAACTCGCTATGGAGCGGGGCGTCTTATATCACCAGCGCGACCGCCGGGACGGGGGTCATCTCGCTGCAAATGAGCGATGCGACCTGGAATATGACCAACAGCTCAACGCTGACCGACCTGACGCTGAACAGTGGGGCAGTGGTTAACTTTGGCCATGCTGACGGCGAACCGTGGCAGACGCTTACGATTAACGAAGATTTTACCGGGAATGGCGGCAAACTGGTTTTCAATACCGTTCTGAATGACGATGCCTCCGAAACCAATAAGTTGACAGTGCTCGGCAACACAGCGGGTAATGCCTTTGTGGCGGTGAACAACATTGGCGGTACTGGGGCGCAGACCGTTGAAGGCATTGAGATAATCGAGGTTGCTGGCAACTCTGACGGCACATTTGAGAAAGCGAGCCGTATTGTCGCCGGGGCGTACGACTATAACGTAGTGCAGAAGGGCAGCAACTGGTATCTGACCAGCTTTATTCCTGCTCCGCCCGATCCGGTGGACCCTGTTGACCCTGATCCCGTAGACCCGGACCCGGTTGATCCGATTATCCCTGATCCGGTCGACCCGGACCCGATCGATCCTGTGGACCCGGTTATTCCTGAGCCGGAAGAGCCTCATGTTCCGCCGGTCACGGAGCAACAGTATCGTCCGGAAGCCGGCAGTTATCTGGCGAACAACTATGCCGCTAACACACTGTTCATGACCCGACTGCACGATCGTCTGGGTGAAACGCAGTACGTCGACATGCTGACGGGCGAGAAAAAAGTGACCAGCCTGTGGATGCGTAACGTTGGCGCGCATACCCGCTTCAAAGATGGTAGCGGGCAGTTGAAAACCCAAAGCAACAGCTACGTCTTACAGTTAGGCGGCGATCTGGCGCAATGGAGTAGCGATGGCCTCGACCGCTGGCATATTGGCGCGATGGCAGGTTATGCCAACAGCCAGAACCGCACGCAGTCCAGCCTGACCGGCTACCACTCTCGTGGTCAGGTCACCGGTTACAGCGTGGGGCTGTACGGCACCTGGTATGCCAATGACGCAGACAAGACCGGCACCTACGTAGATACCTGGGCGCTGTACAACTGGTTTGATAACAAAGTGATGGGTCAGGAGCAGGCGACAGAGAAATATAAATCCAGCGGTATCACCGCCTCGGTCGAAGCCGGTTACAGCTTTAAACTGGGCGAAAGCGAGCGCAATAGCTACTGGCTGCAACCGAAAGCGCAGGTGGTGTGGATGGACGTTCAGGCCGACAGCCATCGCGAAGCGAACGGGACCCGCGTGAAGGATGACACCGATGGCAACCTGATGACTCGTCTGGGCGTGAAAGCCTTTATCAACGGCCATAACGCCATCGATGACGGTAAATCTCGCGAGTTCCAGCCGTTTGTCGAAGCCAACTGGATCCATAACACGCAGACTGCCAGCGTGAAGATGGACGATGTGAGAAACGACATGCGCGGCACGAAGAACATCGGCGAGCTGAAAGTGGGTGTTGAAGGTCAAATCACTCCGCGCCTCAACGTATGGAGCAACGTGGCCCAACAGGTTGGCGACAAAGGCTACAGCGATACCCGCGGTATGCTCGGCGTAAAATATAATTTCTAATCTAATGCACTAATGGAAAAGCCGCTGATTAACCGATCTGCGGCTTTTTTTCGGAAGCGGTAGGTTGGATAAATGGCATCCGTCAATAAGGCTCAGTCATAAAGCCATTTACCTGCTTTTGCAGACTCTGCCAGCATACGGAGGGTTAATGGCTGTGGCTCATCGTCATCTCTGCTACAGGTAAAAATTGCATAAAGTATGAATGTCTCAATAGGCCAATATTTATAGAAATCGAAATTGGCGCAATCAACATTGAAAGTTGCAAAGTAAGCATCCATGATGTCTGCGCCCGTTTCACTGGCCCACACATAATCGCCTGTTGAAAGACTTGTGTCGAGGGTGACTGGCCAACGCTTTTTAAAGAATAAGCTGGGTTTATTAAATGTTTCATCGTACCAGGCGATGACATCATTATCACTTACCATAGCTTATCTTTACCTCTGGCTATAGTGTTGTATTTAATTGTGGCTTTGTATGAAATCGCAGTCACGTCATAAGCCATTATGACAATCCCCATAATTGGAATCCATCTTCCAGCAAAAGCGCCCAGATTTGTTACATATGCAAATTTTAATCGTCTTATACTTCCTGTAGTTAGGGTGGGTAAACGTCTGGTTTCTATATTTAACCAGTGTCGTAGCTGAGAGCTCAGTGGTGATGTGCCTGCTGTTGCCCCTATCGGCTTACCTCTGGTTGCGATTGTAGGTTGACCAAGTAAAATTAGACCCAAGGTCATGTAATCATTTACGCCAAATTGTTCACTTGTTTCATCCAGGAAAATCCAGAAAAGAAGTTCTCCTGCTGAAAGATTAGCAAACCCTCTGTAAAAATATGTATCGTTAAGCTCCTCGATAGTGTCCATATGATTTCACTTATTCGGTTATGCGTTCATTCCAGGCATCCGAATATTGGATGTTACCATCGAGATAATGCCAAGTAATTTTATCGTAACGCAGCTGTACTTGTTCTCTATGACCAACATTGATGACAGTTTTAGTGTCATGCATCATCGGTGTTACGGATACAACTTTAACCCCTTCGAGGAGCATGTTGTAGTACTCTGCTTCCTGACCTGCATTATTGATCTCGTACCACCTAAATTCTGCCGATTGCAAGCTTTGCCCTGTGGCAACGGCTTTAAAAAGATAAGGTGAAGCGCTATCGAATTCCTTCTCAAAAATCAATGCGCCGTGCACACGTGTGCCAGTAAGCTTTCCTGTATTGCCATCCGTTGGGATGTAAAGGTTATGGCTAAACGATGTCACCTCGATTGAGTGTTCGCGATTGGTTACATCAACAGATCCCTTTATAAGTAAGCCACCATCGTCTTTGAGCCAGAGATAAGCAGGAATTGCCATTTTAATAATCCATTTTGTTGAGAAAATAATATATGAGGTTTTTTACGATTGGTTTGCAATAGTGAAGGTGTTAATAATAGAGAAAAAATAAATAAATTATTCCACGGCTGAATTTAAAATATCTATATATAAGCAGGATGATTTGTTATGGAAGATTAGTTCATTTTGAAAGTAGGCCGGATAAGCGCAAGCGCCATCCGGCACCAGGTGAGCATGTAAGTGTCACTTACGCGGTTCTAGAGAGCTATTGATCCGGAAATCTAATCTTTCCCTTCCCGATGAACTATCCGGAATTTCCGGATAGTTCATTTTCTATCAAATCCAGTTCAGTTGAGTAGGCCGGATAAGTGCAAGCGCCATCCGGCACCAATTGAACCTGTAAGTACCGCTTGCAGGTTCAGCCGTATTTCACTGGAGAGTCGCCAGTGTGCTCTCGATTCTGTTCAGCTTCTGACTGGCCTCTTTCAGTTCATCCTGCAACCGTTGTTCCTGCTCGCCATAGACCATCAGGACGATACAGCCATTCATCACTTTTACGGTAATCTGTTGGCCGGTATCAAACCCCGCGTCGCGTAGCCACTTGCCGGAAAGAATAATTTTTGGCGTGGATTTGTCGAAAACATTCGGGCGATATCCCACAATTACCGAACGCTCGGTTCCGGATTGGTCGGTGTCTGGGGTAGAATGCGAATCAGCCATAATCAACTCCTTGATAGTTGGTGAGGTTAGACGCCCTTTGGTGTGACAGCACTGTTGGGCGTTGCTTAATTTTAGACTCCATGTGGTAGGTACCACATGTGTGTAAACTAACCTAAGTGGTACCTACCATGCAAGAAAAAAAGAAACCAAATTTTGACCGCACTAAAAGCACCATGAAGAACATCCGTTTTGAGGATGAGCTGTTGGAGCAGATTGAGAAGGCTGCAGGGAAAGGGAATTTTAGTAAGTGGGTGAAGGAGGCTTGCATGTTAAGACTTCGTGGCAATAAATAATAGTTGGTTTAGGATTTCCAATTTGAGGATTTTATTTTTTGTTTTAATTGAGGGTAAAGTTGCATCAATAAATCAATGTTCTTGCCATCAGCATAAATATATTCTATATCACTTAGCTCAAACGTAAGAGGATATTCTTTTATTATATTTATTTTCATATTTTATGTTTTCTTTTTCTTTTTCTTTTTCTTTCTCTCTTTTATGAGTAGAAGCATGTATTGATATATAATTTCCGCCAATTTGTTTCTTTGTTGGAACAAATCGCCATTCGCGCTCTTCATAAAATTTGAAATTTTTATCTTTAAAATGACTATTATGACCTATCCTATTTTTGGTAAAACATTTTATTTTTATTATTGCTAGGCGCAACTCTGAAGATAATTTAGATGGGTCTTTTCTTCTTGCATTTAACAATGTCTCCAGTCCTGATGCGGAAAAAGATCTATTGTCAAGATAACTTACTGGATGAATTGTTTTTTTTGAAACCCATTTATCACTGAATGCAATACCACAGTTGCCATACGTGATAGTTTTTCCTTCAAGTTCATTTTCATCATACTCACTGAAAGAGACCATCGGGTGTGCTGCATGTGAAGATATTTTCCCTCTATTATTTGAAAACTCTTCTTCACAATATTTTAATCGTAATCCTTTATCTTTTAAAATAGACAGCAGAGATTTAATATCTTTAGTAAAATGAATAATCATTTTTCATCCTAGAGAAAATAAATTGTTGTATCTTATTACAAATAATCGGAATGGAATTTTGGCGGAGATCACAGGAGTCGTATTTGATACTTAACTCATTGATTTAAAATTGATATTTTGTGTTGGATAAATGAGTAACCCCCATAAGCACCCCCAAATGATTTTGCTTGTGGAGAGCAGAGGCATCCAGAGCTACTTTTTGGCCTGTAGTAAAGTGGCAATATCCTTTTCGCCTCCGGCTTCTGTTTAACGCCGAGTTGTTTGGTAAAACCGAACAACTGAAGTTTCGCATATTCAGTTTGCCAGCGTCTGGCGATGCTCTCCCTGCTGAACTTGTAAATTAGACTTACAGGTTACGTAGTAGCCTGTTGAGAGTTCTTGGCCGCAATGATTATGCCAGAAACCCATAATCTACTCAGGTTATCTTGCAGGTAGCGCTCCAGGAAAATGTTTTGCCACGATATCATTCATCCTCTCCACCAGATCAAGGCGTTTAAATGTGATATGTCCGCTGCCTTTCTGAAAATAACGAATGCTAAAGAAATCATCCTCGAAGACCTGTTGATGTGGATTATCGCGAACAAAATCCATGAACCGAATGGAGATATCGTGCCGGTTATCAGGGATGGTTTTACCATCCAGCAAATACAGCATACGTTCCAGATCGGCTAACTGATCGCGCCGCCAGCCCCAGTTCAGGCTGTAGCCCCATCGGTCATGCTTCACCAGATTGTTGACGATAATCTTCTTGCCAAAACAGCAAGGATTGTTGGTTTTGTAGTCCCAGCTTAGCCCTTTAAATACGTTGATAATTCCACGTTCGAAAACATCCTGTTTATTGTGGTGGAGTTGTTCAAAGGTGCTCAGGATGTTGGCTTCACTGATTGCCGGGAGATCACCCTCTTCGAGGTTCTTCGCCCACTGACTACGCGCCTCTGCGTCCATTAACGTCAGCATCCCGGACTTCAACATTAGATCGCGCCAGATGCTGCGATCGATATTGTGGGCGATCACCGGCATTGCCCTGTCTACAGGTTGTACCAGCCAACAGTCAAAGGAATGCCCTTGTCTCATTGCCCAGTGATCTGCCACGTCACCGCCAATGCTGGAGGTCAATCGGGAAATATCATCAAGCTGGCGGATTAGCGCCTCTATTTGTTTTAGCGCAGCATCACGTCCTGTGACGATACGTTCAATACTGGTCGAGCAAATTAGCTCATTATGATCGGTTAAAACTTCAGCTTCAGTTTGCATTATTTTTGTCCGTATAAAAGCAAACGCGCCTGCCGGGAATGGCAGGCGCATTATGCAATGAGTGAATAAGGAATAAAGATCGGGAATGTAAATCGGGAGGTTGTACGCAATATTCACCGTACTGCGTTGTTACGGCTTTGTCGCAACAGGCCAGTTGCCTGTCTTGCCCGTAAAATATCTACAGCCCGAAGATAAGGCGATTGTTCCTGCCAGCTAAATCCCTTCCTGTCGATACGCACCAGTTCGTATTTCTCCACCAGAAAATTCACAGCATCGGCCAGCATGATCCCGGCATCAATGTGTTCCTGAATAACGGTTTCATCACTAAATGGCGTGTCGTTCAGTGTCAGGCCATAGTGCTGCTCCAGCAGGCGTGTCAGTAGCATTTGCCACACCGCCACTGGCGACAGATATAGCTCAGCCGCCCGCGAAGTTGTTGCAGGTTGAGGTTTCATGTTTGCTCTCGTGAAATTAGTTAGCGTTGAGTGGAATAGACGACTACATATACGTAGGCGCAACTGCCAAGGGTATCGGCTTCGCAGGTGAAACCGTTGTGGTAAATGGTGATGCAGTGGGCATGACGGGGATTCAATTCACCAGTGGTCAGCATAGACTCGATCCGGCTGATAAAATGTGGAAATACCACATCCAGCTTAAGACATTCGTCGTCACTAAACTTACCGGTGATACTGGCCCGGTCAGCCAGATAGTGCAGCCGGTTACCCTCCTGCACCAGACGTGCTCCCATGCACGGCGTGATATCCCGCTGCAGGCCCCATGTGATGTTACTTCTCATCAGGCTTCTCCTTTATCGTCATTTCAGGGTAATACTCATCAGGCAGGCATAGGGCCCGTTGCGGTCCTGGCGGCGTTCGGCGTATACCGCCAGCACGCCGGGAATGTCAGGAACTACCTTACCGGTGTAATGACAGACGCTACCGTGCCACTGATATTTGCCGGTGCAGTAGCGAAAGATTCGGGACTCAGGATGCTGGCGGTATATCGTCATTGCCCGGCGTTTACTGATAATTTTCATGTCAATACCTCACAGCAGACCGTGTTCTGCGAACGAATAGATTTGCCTGCCGCCGACAATCAGATGGTCAGGTACGCGGATATCCACCAGTTGAAGTACCTGAACCAGCCGCTGCGTGAGGGCTTTATCAGCCTGGCTGGGCGTCGTCTCGCCGGAAGGATGGTTATGCGCCAGTATCACCGCCGCCGCATTGAAATACAGAGCACGTTTGACTACTTCCCGGGGATGGACCTCGGTGCGGTTAATCGTGCCGCTAAAGAGCGTCTCATGGGCAATAAGCTGATTCTGGTTGTCCAGATACAACACCCGGAACTCTTCCCGCTCAAGTGCGGCCATATGCAGTCGTAACCATTCCCGAACGGCATGAGTGGAGGTGAAGGCTACCCCGGGCTCATGCAGATGCCGGTCCAGAATCCTGAGGGCACGCTGGATGAGACGCCGGTCCTGTGGCGTTATCTCGCCGGGCAAAAAGGAAAGCTGTTTCATTCGTTGTACCTCCGGTCAGTCGATGATGCGCAGAATGGCGTGAGCTTCAGGATGCTGCAGGGCATAGTCCCGCAGGCGATAATAGTGTGCGGTCATAGCGTCACATTCTGTACGACAGGCGTGATGGCTGTATTCAATAAGGCAGACAGCGATACCTGCAGCTTTTGCGCTCATTTCCGCACCATTGCCGTTCATGCCGTTGAGCAGATGCCATTTATCGTCACCGTCTGCATCAGGGGCCATAAACGCGCCGCCATTGCTGAGCGTGTAAAAGGACCAGATACCACCGCTGTACTCATCACAGAAGCGGTCCATCCAGGCGAAAATACGGGGTTCCAGCGATATCCACTGCGGGATAGCGCCAAAGTACAGCGGCCAGAAATCGAGACGCTGTTCGTCAGGTACGGGTGTTGCAGTAAGGTCAAATTGAGGTTCATTAGCGGACATCAATTCGCATTGCGTTTGTGTCGTCATGGATATTCTCCGTGAATAAAAACGCCAGCGACGATGGCTGGCGTATGGGAAGGACATACAGGGATGATGAATGGGTGTAGTCAGCAGGAGGATGCTCTGAGGATGCCTGACTTGCGGATATAGCGGTTAAGTCCTTCACCGGCATCCGTTTCAAAGCTCCATGCCCGCCAGACCATTCGACCTTCGGAGTCACAAACTACCAGGCGAAAGTGACTGCACTGGTCATCTTCTATAGCGACGTTTTGATACCGGCTGGTAATAGCGTCGGCCTGCTGTCGGGTGAAAGGGTCCGACGGCAGTAATTGAGATTCAGGCATTCGGTGCACCTTAAAAGCAAAAACCCCTGACGCAGATGCGTCAGGGGTTTTGAGAGAGTGTTGTTATGCGGATTCAGTCAGAACCCCGTCTGTACCTTATACAGGCGCAAAGTTTTGCTGCCCCGGACAATCTTCACATACAGGGCATTATCTTTTGTGCCACGCACAAATCCGGCCTTTACATCTCCCTTGCAGTCACCACCGTCATAAGAGATGTTAAGTCCAGTGTTAAATACCAGGTCAATAACCCCGAAGCTTAAATCTTCACAGGCTGGACCAGGCAGGTCCTGAATCAGGGCAAACTTACGGTCATCGCTGACATCGGTCAACGAGCAGATGGTAGTGTTGATGTCGTTCCCCTGGCACCAGTATTCCTGGCCGGGGTTGTCTTTGTCCATCAGACTTTCCGGAAGCTGCGCGGCACTGGCACTGAAGGCAGTAAGTGAGAGAATGAAAGCAGGGATAACAGCGATTATTATTTTTAGCATGATCTTCCTAATAAATGGGAACTGGATTGCGCCAGATATGCATGTAAACCATCTGGCGTGGTTTAAAACATCTGTAATCAGATCCTCAACAGTTACCGGTTCGGCGGCAGAGTTCAGCCATACTCTGCTTTGCCACCCATTGCTGCAGCTCCCTGTCTTTTTGAGAACGCTTAGCCTCCAGCGCGGCCTGTTGTTTGGGATTGACGCAGTTATCAGGCACGACCATCAGGGTGTTTGGTTTAAATTTTATCCGGGCTACTCGCACTGTCTCTGCCGGGTCATCAGTTCCACTCGCTCGCTGCTGTGCCTCGTCAAGCAATGCCGCCTGCGTATCAATCAGAACGAAACCACATGCCTTTCCCTCACCCTGGTAGACAGATGTCAAATCTGAGGAAGAACCACTGGCTGTTTTAAGCGACAGTTTGCGTACCGTTTTAGTATTTTTATCGGCTATAAAATAACCTCCATTGTATCCCTGACGTAGCAGGAATTGCCGAGTCCAGGGATAATTATCGATCACTCTGGCACCATACAGCGCATTGCTAAGGGTATGGTTGTCCAGACCATCAGCTGATTTCCAGCCGTCTGCCTGCATGTATTGCCAGGCCTTAACAGTACCCACAACATTTTCAGCGGCTACTGGCAAAATTGTTCCGACGCACAGACTGAGCGCCAGTGTGGTTGCAGTGAGTAATTTCATCTTTGCTCCTTATAGGGTGAAAAACCGTCGTCGCCGACAACGAGAAGTGAATGGAAAGTTTGAAAGTGAGGTAAAACCCGAAGAAAATCGGGATGTGACAACAGATTACGTACCTGTGTATCCGGGACAAAAAGCGCAGGATTGAATGTCACCGTGTGAATATCACCCAGTGTGAAAACCGATATATGTCCTTCATGTTCACCGGTCAGGTACCAGCAGCCGTCGCTGCACACCAGTCGATAGGGGGCCAGACCTGTGCAACGATGACCTTCTGCCAGTAGCGTAACCCGACGGTGTTCAGTGATGGCGCGGATAAGTCGCGTAAAAACTTCAGTCCGTGCCTGTGTTCTGGAGTTGGTGCTGTGCCAGATAAGGCAGGGAGACTCGCTGGCACTCAATAGTGAGTTGATCAGTTGGTTGTCAATATCCGGAAAAAGAGCCTCCACACCGGACTGACGGACAAAGGTCTGCACCGTCAGCTCCCTCTGACGGCTGCCGGACAGTAGACGACATTGCCCGTTACGGAACTCCAGGTCGAGATAGGCCAGACGCTCGCGAAAATCCCGACGCAATGTGCGCACTGACACGCCAAATTCGACGGCCAGTGTCTGTATGGCCAGCGTTTCCCCCGCCACAAGACGGCTGATAATCAGCGACAGGCGAACCGCAAGGCGCTCATGGCGGCGCTCAGACTGAGACATGAGAGGCGTTCCCCACTCTGTTAATGGACTGAAAATTAAGTGATTAGTGTAACGAGAGGGCCGGACAGGATACGGACAGCTGAAGCGGTATTTTTTCTGCAGGATGAATGCAATCAGAATGCGGCTTCATAGTCTTTTGAGGAAAAGCTGCCTGGAAATTAATCAGCAAACGGACAGGAGGTGTCCGCATACTGCCGGAGTTAACATCTGTTTGCCTCAAATCCGGAGAGCATCGCTTCCGCCATCACCCACAGTGCACGGTTAAGCTTCACATCACCGTCAATACCGCGCACCGAACGGGTATGCGTTCCTCCGCCTTTCGCACTCCTTCCACTGAGCCCGCCCTTAATCAGGTTCTCCTGAATACGTTGGTATGTGGTCCACAGATCATTGCTCTCATCCTGCCAGCGGCGTGGGGAGAGTATCTGAGGTGCTGTCACCGGCTGGTGGTCCTCACCGAAACGGTACGTCAGTGCAGCCTGTGCCAGAGCCTGTTGTGCAGGTGGCGGCAAAATCAGCGACTGCATGGCATCCCGTTTCTCTTCCACACGGTCAAAAATCCCCAGCACTTCATACGCCCCCTCTATCACCTGAGTCACCACATCTCCTTTGTGCGGCACCCGCACCTCGCCAAACGACTCACCGCAGACGAGTCCGTTCTGGCATACGGCACGGAATAATCCCGGCAACATCTGATACGAGCTGGAGCCATCATGAGAGTTGAGCAGAATAATTTCCGGGACCTGTTTGCCGGTAATTTGCCCCTCCCTACGCAGGCGCAGCATGTGCTTTGTATGCTCGCGACGCCCAGGGTCACGAACACGGGTCTGGCAGGCAAAGAAAGGCTGAAAGCCCTCACGCTGCAGATTTTCAAGAACGGTAATGGTTGGTATCCAGGTATACCGAGCGCTGCGTGACGCATGCTTCTCCTCACTGAAAACGCTGGGTACCACACGAAACAGCTCTTCGCGGGTTAACGGACGGTCACGACGAATAAGGTTTGCTGCGCCAAAGCGCGAAGCCAGACGGGTCATAAGAGACTCCTCATGATGGAAAAAGAAAGACAAAAAAGCCCTGACGCACAATCGCGACACGGCTCAGAGAACAACGATGTAAGGGGCTAAATATTCAGAAGAAGAAATTCCAGACGGCACGGGCGACAGATACCACGGTGTCGCGTGCAACCTGAATGATTGCCCGTATTGGGGGCGGTATCAGTGGCATGGAACTTATTGTGTCCAGTACCGAGCCTACCGTTTCACCAAAATCATCACGGGCTTTTTTATTAACGGTATCGGTACGAAGCGGCGTACTGAGATGTACCGCCACCGGGCTACTAGCCTCACGCGGAAGGCAACGAATCATCCGTTCAGCCATCACCCGCAGCCCCCACTGCAAACGTACCGATACCGCACAGACAGGGTTTACCGGCTGGAACAGTTCATGTAACAGGCAGATTTTGCGGCTGATATTCTGTTTCTGCTCTGTAGACAGCTTTTCACCACCGCTGGTGGGTTCGGCCTTATCCGACTGACTGATAACAAACAACACCTTATGCCGGTATGCCTCACCAATCACCTCCCGGTAAAAATGTTCATCCACTGCCAGCGCCCGGTCATCGGCCTTAATCAACCACAGCACCAGGTCCAGCCGGGGAAGCTGTTCGCTGTAAAGCGCAGCATATTCTTCATCGTGCCTTTCACTTTCACCGACACCGGGCAGATCCACGATGGTCATAAAGTGCTCACCCACCTGAAAACGGAAGCGTAGCGGTTTACGGGTACAGGCTGCAACATCACTGACCGGCGAAACGTTCCCGGCAAAAAGCGCATTACACAGGCTGGATTTTCCGGCTCCGGTCTTACCCATAATGCCGATCACTGGCTCATAATCCGCAAGCCTGCTAATATTCGAAAGTATTTGTTTTCTAATAAAATCAGGAAGAACAGCCACAGACTGCGTGATATCTTGCAAACCTTCATGTATCTTCATCAAATAACCTCAGACAAATAAAAGAAACTCGCCTTAATGTCTATAATTCAGGCGAGCTTTCGGGGATGATCATTGTGATAATATCTGTCTGAAATATTTTTAAATGCTTCTGATATTCTTCGGAAGTTTTAAATATGCAGAATTAATGCATAACTCTAACATCTCTTGCCGGGTCATTTCACTGGCTTGTGATAAATCAGACAATTTTTTTTGTAATTCAGGCGTCAAAATGGCAAGAACCGTATTCTTGACTTTGTCTTTTTTATTTTTCCCAGATAATTTGAAATTCCTCTGAGCATATGCATTCTTTATCTTTTTACTAAAATTAATAATGGTTTCATCAAGTAAAACAGTGGAAGTACACCATATATCAAATGCTGCATTGACAGCCAGATAAACGTCATGTGGGTTATCCATTATGGGCGTAATGTATTCACCAATCATTTTTCTTTCACTAAGATAATTCCATGCCCACAGACAATCATCTTTTTTCTTGGGCGACAGAAATGATAGTGCGTTTTTTTTACAAGTAATCTGTCTGTAAGAATTTCTCATTTCATTTAAAAATCTACGTTTGCCTTGAGGGTTAATCCATCGATCAAAAAAATTCACAATATTAAAGAATCGTGCCCTGCTATTTCCAGGGAGGGGATCACAGCCCAAAAAAATATAAGGAGTTACGCCTGGTTTCTTAATAGGTGGTGAAAAAAAGAGCGCAGGCATTGTGTAAATGTTACACCACATCCAGTAACAAGCCCGGTCACTGTCCTCAATCCAAGAGAAATCACTGAATTTATATACATTTTCTAATGCGGAACTAACTATGTTATCCAGTAATAATTTTGTTTGTTCAACATCAATGTCGGTATTAATTTCGGGTATTTCTTTATGTAGAAACCTTATCCAATTGTCCACCCCTGATTTCATTAAATGGCTCGTGAATGTAATGGACTGGCTTTTCAACGCCTGACTGATGTAGCCGCATAAGCGACTATCGTAATCTGAATCTGAGCTAAATCGTCCTTTCATCGTACCTTCTACACACTCATCATTGAAGTAATTAAAGGATAATAAAACAGTAACCAAATGATAATCAATAGGTAATAAAATGGTAATGAAAAAATCCAGGAAAGGCTTGTCCGTAGCTGTTAAAAAATCCTATCACATGCTTACAGTTTAAGAAATTGATGAATCATGTACCCTGCATCATCGTCTGCACATACCAGTGGCTATCTACACCCAATCGATTTAGAGTTACAGGACGATGACCAGCCCGCGAGTCCCCAGGAGCATAGATAACTATGTGACTGGAGCGGGTGGGCGCAACCAACGCACCTGTATAGTTATTATCGGAATGGTCCAGTAGGTTACCTCTTATTATACAAGGGAGAATAGAGTACGGAGGATGATAAAAAGTCTTAATAGCCAAGAGTAAGTTCATAAAATTAATAATTAAGGTTAATTGGTATTATAGAGAGTAGATCCCAATTGATAGACATCTAACATCCCAACCTCGGGATGATACATATCCGTCATAAGTGATTGAACCCTGCTTGACAGAAAAAACAGATGCACTAGTTCCTTTGAATTCATCCAAAGGAACAGAGCAATGCAAAGACATTACCCACATTTAAAGAAAATCATCCCTAACGACTTCCTGCTGAATTTGATTAATCACCATCTCAATCAGATCCTGGCATGTCACGCCAAGATACTGGCGTTTCGAATGGATTTTGATTATCAGCGTGGTACGAATCGATTCATTCGTAACTCCTCGATAGAAATACAAGATGACCTCAGAGAGCTTACTCAGGCAATGATCAGCCTTCCTGGCGTTATCGGTAGCTTCTGGGTACTGGAATGGACATCAGAAGGGGCAGTTCATGCCCATGCTATTTTTTATCTTAATGGCCGGGAACATCAGAAATCATTCCCATTCATTTCACAGGCAGGAGAACTGTGGCATCAAATTACTTATGGCGAGGGAAAATACCAGCGATGCAAACCAAAGGAATATCATCAGGACAACATTAACAATGTTGTTGAATATCACAATAACGAAGCCATAAACAGTCTCAGACGTATAGCCAGTTATCTAACAAAAGAAGACCAAAAATATGGTTATCTAATTTGGGGATGTAATGAGGTTCCCTCGCCTGCAAGGCAGGGTAGACCAAGAAAGTTTTGTTAGTTTTTAACAGCAGCACCGGTTGCTATGCCGGAGCGGGCAGCAGAATAACCCCGACTTCGGTTTCCATTTAGCTACCGGAGAATCAAATCATGACAGTTAAACCAACCCTACTTGAAGATCGCTTTGTTGATATGGCTTTTATCACACGTCTGACCGGGTTAACCGATAAGTGGTTTTACAAGCTCATCAAAGACGGTGAGTTTCCTAAACCGATCAAACTTGGGCGAAGCTCACGATGGCTACAGAGTGAGGTGGAAGCCTGGCTTCAGGAACGTATTAACCAGTCCCGTATGTAATTCACCCTACCCGCGTTAACTAAACCGACAGCATAAAAATGATTATCCGGTTGCTCCGGAGGTTTTCTGCTGTCTGCAATTTAAGCCAGAAGAAATATGGACCATGAAAGATTACAAACCTCGTTACAAAGAGCTTTATAAGTATTACCAGGTCTGGTTGACCGATTTTACGAAGCTGACGGTAAGATCGGGTATGTGCCACCAGAATATCTACCACCATCATACCCTGACGGTTGGCAGCCTTAAGTTTCCGGGAGAGGAAGAGGTTATTGCTATTGTCCCCCAGTGCCTGCACCGGATTATTTATGGCAGAGCAGCAGCATCGCTGGCGGTCAATGATGATCTGAGCGTCAGCTTATTTACCCAGGAACATCTGCTGGCTCACCATCCCATGCTGGAAGGTATTCTGCTGTCTGAGTGCGTGCGTTTAAAACAGCGTCCTCTGGCAAACAGGCTCATCAGTTTGTTCCGCCAGTTCAGCGGTAGCGAGCTGCGTCTGAAGCTGGTCTGGCTGTGCTGGTACGATTTGATGCTTGGTAATTGCCTTGATGACTGGACCGACAATCTCAGGTTCAAAAAAGACAAAGAGATGGATTGCTGGGTCAATGACCGACAGGCAGAAAACCCTGTACTGACCAGTCTGATGGACGAGTACGTCTGCTTTGCATGGCGGACGACTGCCGAACCACTGAATCAGGTCTGATGCCTTGCCCTGCAAGGGTTCTGAAGGCAATAGTGAGTGTGAATATTAATATCGGTTATTAGTATTATTAATAGGCATTCCTTCTTAATCCTTCACCCTGATTAATCCCACCATTACCAAATCTTTCAAAAGCCCTGTCAGTAACTGCGTCATGCCTTCCCCTACGGAGGCTTCCTCACATCTGCTGATCTTTGTCAGCACGAAGGAATCTGTTCTATGCAAAATAAACCGCAATGGGAGCCAGACTGGTATCTGGAATCTCTCCTTAACATCCATATTTGCGAAATGGTTGATCGCTATGCCTGCCTGCGGGCACTCCGAGTCGACTTGTTCTATCAGCATCACACCGCTAAGTACTACCTGCAAAGTCACCATCATCTTGAGAGGGATCTCCGGTTACTCATGGATCACATGATGCAAATAGGCGCAGTCGTGGGTTATTTCTGGGTTATCGAATGGACAGAAGACCATCACTACCATGCGCACGTAGTCTTCTGGGTAGATGGCAACCGTAGTCGGAATGTTTATCCCTGGGCTGAGAAAGCCCGTGAGTTCTGGACGTTAATTACCGAAGGTGAAGGGGGCTTACATCGCAGTGAATACAAAAAACATTACAGAGCCAATATCAATATCCCGGTGCGTTACAGCGAACCAGACAGTATCGACAACATCCGACAGGTGTTGGCGTATATGACCAAAATTCAGCAGAAACATGGCCTGCTGCTGTTCGGCTGCAACGATGTCCCTGAACGACCAGCAACCGGGCGACCACGCAAGACTGACTTCTGAGTAAGGCAGTTTTTTACGCCAGCAATTCATAGTGTGACTACCACACCGTTATTTACCTCGCAACACCTTTAAACCTTCCAACCGCATGGCTTCTGTCTGCCCTTCAGGGACGGCTTATGCCTGCGTGTTGGCTGGCTGGATCTAGAATATGTTTGCCAAATCCTTTCTCGCTCTCGAAGGTAACGGTGGTCTGAGCGATGCCCTTACAGCCCCTTATGATCGCTACACCTGCAAGTGTGCAGCAATATCCGTGGTAATTTATATTGCGCCTCTGAAGCGGAAAAATCACGCTGGTCGATAGCAAAGGCAAAATGTGTTTTGTCATAAGGCCATATGTTCCAATTTCGCGTATCATAACGGAGTTTTTAAACCCTGACCGTGGAGCCATTATGACCGCCAAAGAATATCTGGGTGACATCATTGGTGGCAGCCTGATGTTGCGTGAGAGCAGAGTCATCGCGGAGCTGCTGATATCCTCACCAAATGATGATCAATGGCTTAATGCTATTGTAAATGACAATGTGCTGCAGAAGACCTCAGTGCACAGTGTTAAACGCATGGCTTCAACCCTGCGTAAAAGAATTCAACCGATGGGTGAGGCATTCTGGACTGAGCTACTAAAGGCCCCTGATGATGCAGCCAGACAAATGTTGCTAATGGCGACAATGTGCCAATCCCCAGTGCTGACCGATTTCATGGCAACGACACTGTCTGATGCCCGACAGATGTTTCGTGAATCATTGCGCAGCGAAGACTGGCAGGAATTTATTCTATCCCGCCAGCGTGCCATTGTCGGCTTGGATCAATATTCCGAAAGCTCAATCCAGAAAATGGGCAACAATGTATTTAAAATCCTCGCAGATAGCGGGTATCTGGAATCAGGCCGCAGTAAAAAGCTGAAAAATGTCTTCCTACTACCCCAGATAAGAGAGTGGGCAAACAGTCTCGACTGCCAAAAAGTCTACGATGTGATGGAGTCAGTCAGATGAGAGCGAAACTGGACAGTAAGCCGCAATTGTCAGCTCGTCTGGAACAAATCGAAGACCGGCTTAAAAGTGAAGGCTTCCTGAAGAACCAAGAGCTCGGTGGTGAGATCGGTTTTTATATCTTTGATTACCCACCTCAATTTGAACTTACCGTACGGGAATATCTGAGATTGACTCTGCCTCGCCTAGCTCGGCAGGGGCTGAATTTCGCTCATCTCAATCTGTTCGAAGAGGTACTGGCAATTTTGCAAGAGCGTAAATTGTTAGATAAAGCTTTTGATCTGGAACGCAAAAAAGGTACCGATGAGCTAGCCAAAGCACTTAAAGGACCTCTTGAACAAGGTCGAATTGCTAAGCATCTGATAGATAAAGTGCTTCCGGCCTCGCCTCAATTTGTATTGTTATCAGGTCTTGGCCAATGCTGGCCATTGCTACGTGGTCATAGTTTGCTTAATGCATTACATGCCCATATGGGGGCGATACCATTGGTATTGTTTTATCCGGGCAGTTACAACGGCCTCGAACTTTATCCTTTTGATCTGGACAGCGCAGAAGTGGCAACAGCCAACTACTACCGAGCTTTCCAACTGGTGCCTCACGCATCTAAGTACTGAAATTTAAACTGCTGCCGAAGCTTGTTTTTTGAGAGAATTCAAACCACTAACTTGGCCGCGAAAGAGTCATCACGTTATAGCGAGCAGAAGCGTCTCGCTGTATGATAGAGACGGAATTTTTAATGCAGATAAGAGAGCTGTTTACCAAACAACTGGATCGCCCAATCAATGGTGTGGTGAAAGCCGAGCAGCTGGATGAGCAAATCATCTGGACTGAGCTTGACGAGTATGTGGTGACCCGTGAACTTGACCGCCACCTTCGTCACTTTTTTGAGACCTACCTGCCTGGTGTCAGCCATCCAGATGATCCTAGTGTGGCGGGTAAAATTGGGATTTGGGTATCGGGTTATTTCGGTTCCGGTAAATCTCACTTTATAAAGATCCTCTCTTACCTGCTCGGTAACAAGAAAGCTGTTAACAATGGCCAAACAAAAGCTGCCATCGAGTTTTTCAAAGAGAAAATCAGCGATCCCCTTCTTTACGGTGATATCCACGCTGCAGTTAACCGCAATACTGAAGTAATTCTCTTTAATATCGACAGCCGCGCAGATACTGAAGACAAAGAAGATGCCATTCTCAAAGTTTTCTTGCGCGTCTTCAATGAGCGCCTGGGATATTGCGCTGACCATCCTCATATCGCACATCTGGAACGTGAGTTAGATTCCCGTGGCCAATACGAGCCATTCAAAGCAAAATTTGCTGAACTCACGGGCTCAAGCTGGGAAGAACAGCGTGATGCCTATGGTTTCTGTCGTGATGAAATGGCAAAAGCCTGGGCCTATGCTACCGGCCAGTCAGATGCCTCATCGGTGCAGAGTATGGAAAATCTCGAATCCATGTTTACTCTCGACATTGCCAACTTCTGTAAATGGGTGCGGGAGTATCTCGATCGTAGCGATCCATCTGGTGACAGTAAACGCATGGTCTTTCTGGTAGATGAGGTCGGACAGTTTATCGGCAACAACACCCAGATGATGCTCAAACTGCAGACGATAACAGAAAATATCGGTACCGCTTGTGGAGGCAGAGCTTGGGTAATCGTCACTTCACAAGAAGATATCGATGCCGTACTAGGAGATCTTAGCGCTAAAAAAGGCCAGGACTTCTCCAAGATCCAAGGGCGTTTTCACACAAGGATTTCCCTCTCCTCGTCCAATACCAATGAGGTAATACAGAAACGTCTGCTCGAAAAAAGTGAAGACGCTAAAAACTGCCTGGCAGAATTGTTCAGTCAAAAAGGCGACATTCTTCGCAACCAGTTGACCTTTGATACCAGCACTACAGCTGAGCTTGCTAACCACAGTGATAATGTTGAGTTTGTTGATCACTACCCTTTCATTCCCTATCAGTATCTGCTGGTACAAAAGGTCTTCGAAGCAATCCGCAAAGTGGGGGCTACCGGTAAACATCTCTCCCGTGGTGAACGTTCTCTGCTGGATGCATTCCAGAATGCCGCACGCCAGCAGATGAACAAAGATATCGGTGTATTGGTGCCTTTCCATGCCTTTTATCCGGCAATCGAATCTTTCCTCGATACCAACGTTAAACGCATCTTCGAACAAGCGGCTGAGAAAGCAAGCCTCGATCCTTACGACATTAATATTCTTAAATCGCTGTTTTTAATCCGCTATGTCGATCTGATCAAATCCACCATTGATAATCTGGTCACACTCTCTATTGAAGAAATAGATACCGATAAAGTGGCACTGAAAAGCCGAATCGAAGCCAGTCTACAGCGTCTTGAAAACCAGCTATTGATTGTCAGAAATGGCGATGAATACGTATTCCTGACTAACGAAGAAAAAGAAGTCGAGCAGGAGATCAAACACACTCAGGTTGAAGCAACTGAAGAGAACCGGCAACTGGCCCGGTTGGTGTTTGAAGAGGTAATGGGCAATCGCCGTCAGTATCGCTATCCGGTAAACAAGCAGGATTACCCTCTGACTCGCTTTTGTAACGGTCACTCTATAGACGGCAGCCAACAAACAGATCTGGTGCTCAAAGTCATTTCCCCACTGGATGCCAATTTTGACAGTTATAACGAACAATCCTACAAGGCACTGAGCCAAGAAGGGAATGGTTGTATTCTGGTACGCCTGTCGAGTGAGAAGCGGATCTGGGCTGAATTTGATACTTGGTTGAAAACCGAGAAGTTCCTGGCAGGGATACGAGGTAAACGACCTGAGCAAGAGAAATTGCTGGCAGAAAAAGCACTCGAAAACACCCAGCGTCGCAGCCGTCTGAAATTACTATTCGATGATCTGGTGAAACAAGCACAGATATTCGCACTAGGTAATGAGCTGCAAAGTAAATCGGCTAGTGTCAGCAATATGCTTGATGAAGCTTGTGCCTACGTAATCGAAAACTCATTCCAAAAGCTCTCTTTACTACAAAGCTGTGGTAACAACCCGGTGCAAGAGCTGAAGTCGGTGATCATGGCCGATGACATGGCACAGCTAAATATAAATCTCGGTGAACAAGACCCCAATGCTGCTGCAAAAAAGGAGATTGAACTCTTTTTAAATGTCGCAGATGAAAAAAATCAGCCGGTCTACCTTAAAGAATTGTTAGAGCGATTCAGTGCTCGTCCCTTCGGCTGGAACCGTGACGAAGTAATGCTACAGGTGACTCATCTGGTCTTGCTTGGTAAGGCTGCGCTATCTACACCGAATGGTGATTTGCCCCTCAAACGCAGCTACGAACATTTTACCTCGGTACGTAGCCACAGCACACTGCGTATTCGTCGAGTACGTCAGCATACAGAACAGCAAGTAGCTAAAGCGGCTAAACTGGCGAAAGATATTTTTAATAAACCCTTCGAGAGCAGCGAAAAAGAGCTGGCGAATAAGCTTCTTGACGTACTAGGCGAGTGGCAGCGATTAATTAAAGAATTTGATTTTAAAGCTAAAGATGGGAATTGCCCTGGCAAAAGCACCCTGCTTACCGGCAGTCGATTGATCGCCAGCCTGCTTGAGCTGGGCAACAACAGTTATGCCCTAATCGATGGACTCTGCCAGCAGAGCAACGAATGGCAGGATTTTGCCGAAGATTTTGAAGAAGTCGAGGAGTTTTTCACTCGTCAGTTTGATATCTGGCAACAGTTGCGTCGAGCCCTCAACGATCAATTCAAATCCAATCGCCATGCACTGGAGCAAAACCCAGAAGCGGCTAAAGCATTATCTGCACTGCAGGCTATCTACGATGATAAATCCCCGTATAGCAAACTGCGCCAGGTGGGATCGTTAATTGATCAACTCATCGCCATTAACCTGCAACTGGTAGAACAGAAACGTGCCGCGGCTTTGGAAGCGATCAATGCAACCCAGCAAGGTGTTGCACCGCTGGTTACTGACTTACCAGCTGAGTTACAAAACCAGGCAATGCGTCCCTTTAATCTGTTAAAAGAACGGGTCAGTAACAGCTTATCCTTACATGAGATTGTTAGCCTGCAACAAGAGGCTGATGATGAAGAAGATAAGGTCTTAGAACTGATCAACCGCTACAGCGCCGAACTTCAAGCTCGTCTGGAAGCGGAGCAAGCCGCAGCACGGAAAAAAGCGGCTGAACCGCCTAATAGCGATGCGGGTACTTTGCGAGAACCGGATCCATCAGGCTCGCCAACTACTATTGCGAATAACTCTGCTGCGACAGTGGTTAGCCACAAACCAATACCTAAACCTATCGAACTGGTTTCACCCGCAGAATTACTCGGTGCCAGCCATATCTTTATAGAAACGGAGCAGGATATCGACACCTATCTCGCGACACTTCGCAGCCGTTTACAACAGGCAATAGGTCAGGGTAAAAGAGTGCGGATCAAATAGTGTTGCGCCCAAAAGCAAGGATGTAAAACGCTCGGCCCCTTTTCTCATCAAAAGGGGCGTAAAGAGTGCTTCGAACACAACCATACGGGAAGAGATAAAACATGTACCAAACCGGTGGCACCATCGAAACGCTGCTGAACAAAGTTGAACAGCATGAATATATTTTGCCTGCAATCCAGAGAGAATTTGTCTGGCGGCCAGATCAAATCTGCCAGCTGTTTGACTCTCTACTACAAGGCTACCCGTTTGGTACCTTCCTGTTTTGGAAAATTAAAACTGAGAATCTGCGTCAGTATCAATTTTATGATTTTATGCGTGACTACCACCAGCGTGATCAAGTCCACTGTAAAAAACTAGATATCATCGGTGAAAATGATCGCATCGCGGTTCTAGATGGCCAGCAGCGAATGACAGCACTAAACATCGGGTTACGCGGTTCCTATAGTTGGAAAACTCAGGGTAAATGGTGGTCCAGTGCAGACGCCTTTATCGAACGTCGCCTCTATCTCAATCTTTTTGAATGCACAGACCCTGACAGCGGAACTCGTTATGAGTTCGAGTTCTTGAATGAGGATGAGGCAAGCCACAACGATGAACAACACCATTGGTTTTTAGTCTCCCGTATTCTCGGTATGAATGCCTATGACGTAATGATGTCAGTCATGGAAATGAAAATGCCAGATGAACGCAAACCAGCAGCAGGTAAAGTGATTTCCCGTTTTCATGACATCATTCACAATAAACCTTTGATCAGTTACTACCTGGAAGAAGGTCAGGAGCTATCCAAGGTTCTCAATATCTTTATCCGTATGAATAGTGGCGGAACAACACTCTCCTATTCAGATCTACTGCTCTCCATCGCCGTAACGCAATGGAGCACGCTGGATGCGCGTGATGAGATTCACAAGCTAGTAGATGAAATGAACCAAATAGGTAATGGTTTTTCCTTTAGCAAGGACCTGGTGCTCAAAGCAGGTCTGATGCTGAGTGATATCGGCAGCGTTGGGTTTAAAGTCGAGAACTTTAGCAAAGAGAACATGCGCAAGCTGGAAGATAATTGGGAATGCATCCGTAAAGCTTTACTTCTTGCAGTCAATTTACTCAGCAGTTTCGGCTTCAACAGTTACAATCTGGGAGCAGACAGTGCCCTACTCCCCATAGCCTATTACCTCTACCATCGAGATCTGGATAACCGCTACCTATCCCGTAGCGAGTATGCTGCTGATAGGCAGGGGATCAGAGGTTGGCTAATTCGCTCTATCCTTAAACAATCCGGTATTTGGGGAAGTGGTCTTGATACGCTTCTGGCTAGCTTGCGAAGCAAGATCAAGGAACATGGTCAGCAAGAGTTTCCTTTGATAGAAATATCGATTGCAATGACAGAACGTGGCAAGAGCTTACGCTTTGATGAAGAAGAGCTACAGTCGTTGGTTGAACTCGACTATGGTAACCGTCGAACTTTTGCCTTGCTATCTCTGCTCTTTCCGGGACATGACTTCTCCCATCACTTCCATGTTGATCACATATTCCCTAGAGCCCGCTTTACCAAAAGCCAACTGAAAAAGATAGGGATGACCGATGAAACACAGATTGAAGAGTGGATGATCATGGCTAACCGGCTACCTAACCTACAGTTGTTAGAAGGGGGCCAGAACAATGAAAAACGTGAGAAGTTACCGCATGAATGGTACGAAGTGATGTGGCCGGAGCCAGCTGCCCGTGCCAATCATCTTCACTTACAGGCAATCGACTCACTTCCAGAGACTTTGGCTGGATTTGAGGCGTTCTATCATAAGCGTCGTGAAATATTATTGGCGCGTTTACGTCACCTTCTTAGTGAACCTCTTACGGCATAATTTCTTTTTCAGGTGAGTTACAACTCATCCAACATTGTATTCTGAATGGTGGGATACCGCCCGGATAAACTAATTTGTGAGCCTTAATGAACACTGCCAATTTAAAAAAAATAGCCCCTCGGGCTCGTACAGCATTTATCACAGCGATCAAAGCACGCGCTGCTGAATTTGGAATCACTGCCAAGGGCCATATTGAGCCGGTAATTAGCGGTGAAGTTTTGCAAGTTGCTGGATTTACCCATCCAGCCAGTTGTGCCTCTGCCCTTAAGCGCCTGCAACAACAGCTTGCAAACGATAGCTATGAGACTTTAATAGAGCATGTCGCATACACTTGGTTTAACCGCTTCTGTGCCATCCGCTTTATGGAGCTGAAAAGCGAAGAGGGATATTTAGAACACGGTGTACGTCTGCTATCACACCCTTCTCAGCCACAGGGTTTTGAAGTGTTGGATCGCGCCCCTGAGGTGATCGATTCCCTGATAACAGAAGGTGTGGCTTTGGATAAGCCCGCTCTGTTGGACTTGTTACTGGCAGGTAATGAGCAGGAGACTCTCTTCCGTGAGCTACTTCTCGGCCAATGTCACCGACTGCATCAGGCAATGCCATTTTTGTTTGAAGCCATTGATGATGAAACAGAACTCCTGTTGCCTACAGGCCTTACCCGCACTGATGCCTTCTGGCGCGAACTGGTAGATGAGATCCCAGAACTTGACTGGCAGCAAGTAGAGGTTATCGGCTGGCTTTACCAATTTTACATTAGTGAGAAAAAAGAGCAGGTCATTGGTAAGGTGGTCAAATCCGCAGATATTCCTGCCGCTACTCAGCTGTTCACGCCTAACTGGATAGTACAATATCTGGTGCAAAACTCGGTGGGACGTTACTGGCTGCAAACCTATCCTGAGTCCACACTCAAAAGCACGATGCCCTACTATATCGACCAAGGCGAGCAGGCTTCCGAGGTAGTGGCACAACTGGCTGAACTTACAACCGCCAGCATCGAACCTGAATCAATACGCGTACTCGATCCAGCCTGTGGGTCCGGCCATATTCTGGTGGAAGCCTATAATGTGCTCTATCGAATTTATGAAGAACGCGGTTATCGGAGCCGCGAGATCCCAGTGCTAATACTTAAGAATAACCTCTTTGTGTCAACAACGGGTAAAAAGTGATCCACTTACCGCCACCACCAACGGTTTAATATTGATCCACCTTGTTTACTCAGGATTAGCTTCAGCTATAACCCCGGCCTTTCGTTTCTGCTTCAGTCGATAGC